>NZ_JAMPQO010000023.1:0-74971 GCF_028482485.1 Providencia sp. PROV116
ATCACATTTCTGGATGTTTCACGTGCCGACTCAATAACAAAAACTTCATCGGTACGGGGAGCGCATTATACGAAAAATTCAGATACTAGCAAGCCCTTGCGCTCAAAATTTTTATTTTTTTATTCGTTTGCTGACAATTCAATCACAATGGTGATTTTATCAACACCCGTTGTAATAAACTGATTTCAATAAGTTAACATTGTTAACTTATTGAGAAAAAACCGCGAATGAAAGTCGCCAATGGCGACTTTCATAACGAATCATTTATTCTTTAATAAATGTTTCCCGATAATAAGCCAGTTCAGCGACCGATTCACGAATATCATCAAGAGCTTGGTGGGTATTTTTCTTCGAAAACCCTGCTAAAATTTCAGGTTTCCAACGACGAGCAAGTTCTTTAAGTGTACTAACATCAAGATAACGATAATGAAAATAGCGTTCTAATTCAGGCATGTAGTTAAATAGAAAACGCCTGTCTTGCCCAACACTATTCCCACAAATCGGAGATGCCCCTTGGGGAACCCATTTTTCTAAAAACTCAATGGTGGCTAGCTCAGCTTCACGCTCACTCACGGTACTTTTGCGCACACGTTCAACTAAACCACTATTGGTGTGAGTGTTTACATTCCACTCATCCATTAAAGCAAGTTGTTCATTCGTTTGATGAACTGCAATTACAGGGCCTTCTGCTAAAATATTAAGATGGCTATCTGTTACAATAGTCGCTATTTCAATAATACGATCACGAACAGGATCGAGCCCCGTCATTTCTAAATCGATCCAAATTAAATTATTCTCATTCTTTTGCATGATATACCCTAACTGCATTCTATGAAGTTAAGGTATGATAGCACTCTTCATGCCTTCAGTGACAGGCGTGAGTAACCCCTAAAATACAGCCCATAGTAAAGAGAGGACAGGTGGCTAAACAGAAACTTTCGAAAGGCCAACAGCGCCGAGTTCAAGAAAATCATCAAAAAAGACTTAAAAAGCAAAAAACAGTTGAAATTGATGATAGCCAATTAGGTGAAGCACAAGAAGGCTTAGTCATTAGCCGTTTTGGGCAACATGCTGATATTCAAGCAAGTGACGGAACTATCCAGCGCTGTAACTTGCGTAGAACTATTTCATCCCTCGTAACAGGGGATAACGTGGTGTGGCGGCCAGCCTTGAACACACAAAGTGATATCAAAGTAAATGGCATCGTCGAAGCTGTTCATGAACGCCGTTCTGTCCTAACTCGTCCCGATTATTATGATGGCTTAAAACCGATTGCTGCTAATATTGACCAAATTGTCGTAGTTTCCGCTATTTTACCTGAGCTTTCGCTGAATATTATTGACCGCTATTTAGTTGCCTGCGAAACCACAGGGATTAAGCCTGTTATCGTTCTCAATAAAGTCGACCTACTCGACGACGAAAACCGTGAGTGGGTAAGCGATTTAATGACGATTTATAGCGATATTGGCTATCAAGTTCTCGAAGTTTCAAGCCATACCAACGAAGGCATGGAAGCACTTACTAACGCGCTAGCAGGTAAAGTTTCAGTATTTGTTGGTCAGTCTGGAGTGGGCAAATCAAGTTTATTAAATGCATTACTCCCACATAATGAAGAAACAATTCTAGTCAATGAGGTTTCAGACAACTCAGGGCTAGGACAACATACGACGACGACAGCTCGTTTATACCACTTCCCGTTGGGCGGCGATGTGATTGACTCCCCTGGTGTGCGTGAATTTGGTTTATGGCATTTAACAACGGAACAAGTGACCAAAGGATTTGTCGAATTTAAAGATTACCTTGGTGGCTGTAAATTCCGTGACTGTAAACATTTAGATGATCCAGGTTGTCTGTTACGTGAAGCCGTAGAAGCAAATAAAATTGCTGAATCACGTTTTGAAAACTACCATCGCATTTTAGAAAGCATGGAACAAATCAAACCTCGTGGCAATTTTACGGCAAAAGATAAATAATGTTAGTGAGTGCTTACAATTAACTCCCTAACGCTAAGACAGCTCTAAATAATTTAATTACGGTTAACCTGTTACGCGACCGTTTGAAATATGACGAGTAAACTGTGTACAATAGCCGCCCTTTTGCTAACATACCTTTAAAAATCAGAGGTTAACGTGCTAGATAAAATTAAAATTCGCTTGCAATATATGCTTCCAAAACAATGTCTTACTGAATTTGCAGGCTGGTTCGCAAGTCGCAATGCGGGTTTCATGACGCAATGGGCAATTAAACTGTTCGCAAAAGCCTATAAAGTCAACATGAATGAAGCGCAAAAAAGTGAACTTACTGCTTATGCCACTTTTAATGATTTCTTCATCCGTCTGCTAAAAGAAGGCGCACGCCCGATTGTCGAAAAAGAGCACCAACTTGCTCAACCTGCTGACGGTGCAGTTAGCCAATTAGGCCCGATTAATGATGACCTTATCTTCCAAGCTAAAGGCCATAATTACACAGTGGAAGCGTTACTTGCAGGCCAATACCAATTAGCGGAACGTTTTCGTGGTGGTGACTTTATTACCACTTACCTCTCCCCGAGTGACTATCACCGTGTACACATGCCGTGTGACGGTTTGCTCAAAGAGATGATTTATGTTCCTGGTGATTTATTCTCTGTTAATCCATTGACGGCACAAAATGTTCCCAATCTATTTGCACGTAATGAACGCTTGATTTGTGTCTTTGACACCCCTGTCGGCCTAATGGTACAGATCCTCGTCGGTGCAACTATCGTTGGTAGTATTGAAACCGTATGGAGCGGTTGCGTTAACTCCTCTCGTGAAGGCGTCATTAAGCGTTGGGTTTACCCTGAGTTAAACTCTGAAGGGGCTGTTTTCTTGAAAAAAGGTGAGGAAATGGGACTATTTAAATTGGGTTCAACAGTGATTAATTTATTTGAACCTAACAAAGTGACATTTAATTCATCACTAATCCCCGGTTATGCAACTCGCATGGGCGAATTACTCGCTGAAACTGTTGCAAATACAGTGACAGAAAAAGCCGTTGACGCTTAATTACATCATTATCCCTTGAAGGAGCTCCTCACTGTGCGTGTGATTATCAGTTTTTTTCTTAGCCTGTTAATCGTTTTCTCTTCCGTTGCAGCACCAACTGCAGCGCAGGATGAAGCACAGATTAAGCAGGAGCTCAAACAACTTGAGTCAAGCACCAACCCCAAAGATGCAGAGATAGCACAAGCATTACAGGGTGCTTTGAATTGGATGAGTGAAACACGTGATTCCGATGCAAAAGCCAAATCTTATCAAGAAGCTATTGATAATTTCCCTAGAATTATCAAAGAAATAAGACAAAAAATCCTCAATGAAAGTGATGAACCAGCCCCAATACCGGTAGGTATCAGCTTAGGTGAGCTTGAACAACGTATTATTCAGCTTAGCAGCCAATTACTCGATCAAAGCCGCTTAACTCAGCAAGAGCAAGATAAAGGCCGAGAAATCAGTGAATCATTAAGTATTCTGCCACAACAGCTTTCTGAAGCCAGACGTTTACTGACTGAAGCCACCGCACGCTTTCAGTCTTTGAGTACACCATCAACGCCATTAGCCGATGCCCAGTACACATTGGCTCAAGCCGAAGTAAGTGCTCGCAAATCAACAGTTAATGAACTGGAAATGGCGCAGCTTTCTGCCAATAACCGACAAGAAATCTCACGCCTTACGTTGGAATTATACAAAAAACGCTATCAACGTATGGAACTTGAGTTACAAAACCTGCGTGATTTCCAAAATACCCAACGCCAACAAAAAGCTATTTTAGCGTTAGAACACACAGAAATGTTGGCCGCACAAGGGGAACTAACCCCATTTTTAACTGAGCAGCTTGATATTAACCGCAAAATGTCTCAGGAATTAACAGCTCAGGCACAGCGCATGAGCGCCATCACCAATAGCCAAGCAGAAATTTCAACCAGTATCCGTGATGCTCGCCAAGCACTCACAACTATTCGCGAGCAAGCTCAGTGGATCAGCAGCTCAAGCACATTAGGGGAAGCACTCAGAACACAGCTTTCCCGTTTGCCTGATATTCCAAAAAGCCAACAGCTTGATCGTGAAATGGCTGATTTACGCGTGCAACGCTTAAATTATGAAGATAGCCTCGATAGACTAAGTAAAATAGATACAACCGAGCAAGAAACCGAGCATGAGCTTAATGCAGCTCAAGTGCAAGTTTATCAGTCATTAATTAAAACCCGCCGAGAGCTACTGACCTCTTTAATTTCCGGTCTTGATGCTGAAATGTTAGAGCTAACAAAGCTTAATGTCGCTACTGGGCAATTAACCGATGCATTAAAAGAAGTCAAAGATGCTTCCAACCGTTATCTTTTCTGGGTCGCAGATGTTCCACCAATAAGCATCAGCTATCCTGTCATGTTAGTAACTGATATTACTCAATTACTTTCACTGGATACCTTGTCCCAACTTGCTGGTGCACTGAACGTTATGCTGACAACTCAAGATACCTTTTTGTATCTTCTTGGTTCGATAGCATTAGTCATTTTCAGTATTAGCACGCGTAAGCACTACCAAGCATTTCTTGACCGCTCCAGTTTACGTATTGGTAAGGTGACACAAGACCGGTTCTACTTAACCATTCGAACCATTTTTTGGTCAATTATTGTTGCTCTTCCTCTACCTATGATGTGGTCAGCCATCGGCTATGGCTTACAAAGTGCATGGCAATACCCCATGGCCGCGGCGATAGGTTATGGTGTCAGTGCGACGACACCTTTATTGTGGCTGTTTATGATCAGCGAAACCTTTTCTCGTCCAACCGGGCTATTTATTTCTCACTTCGGTTGGGACAAAGATTCCGTTAAACGTGCGATGCGTTATTACCGAATGGCGATTTTTGTCATCGTTCCATTAGTGATGGCAATTATTACCTTTGAACATTATAGCGATAGGGAATTTGCAGCCAGTATTGGCCGTTTCTGTTTTATCTTTTTATGTGTTGCACTTAGCTTAATTACCAACAACTTGCGTCGTTCACAAATCCCTCTCTATTTAGATAGACATGGGTCCGGTGAGAATATCGTTAATAAAGCCTTGTGGTGGATGATATTACTCGCACCTATTGTTGCTGGGTTCTTCTCCATTTTAGGTTATTTCTCAACCTCACAGGCCCTGCTTGCACGTTTAGAAACTTCTGTTGCCATTTGGTTTGTCATCCTTATCGTTTATCATACTATTCGCCGTTGGATGTCGATGCAGCGCCGTAAATTAGCCTTCGAGCGTGCGAAACAACGCCGTGCTGAGATATTGGCGCAACGTGCTAAAGGTGAAGACGATAGCCAGCAAGCAAACGCCAGTAGTGAAGGAAATATTGATATCGAAGAACAGGTTATCGACTTGGATACCATTAGCACCCAATCTGTGGGGTTAGTTCGTTCGATTTTAACCATGATTGCCTTGGTTTCATTAATTTGGCTATGGTCTGAGCTACATACTGCATTCTCTTTCCTTGAAAATATTCGCTTATGGGATGTGACCTCAACGGTTAATGGCGTTGATACGGTACAACCTATCACCATGGGCTCTATTTTCATTGCTATTTTGACTATTATCGTTACTGCCCAATTAGTTCGTAACTTACCCGCTTTACTTGAGCTGGCAGTACTCCAACATTTGGATTTAACGCCAGGTACCGGTTACGCTATCAGCACACTAACCAAGTATACGATTACTATTATCGGGACCATTGTTGGCTTCTCTATGTTAGGGATTGAGTGGTCAAAACTACAATGGCTTGTAGCGGCGATGGGGGTCGGACTTGGTTTTGGCTTACAAGAAATCTTCGCTAATATTATCTCAGGGTTGATGATCTTATTTGAAAAACCGATCCGGATTGGAGACACAGTAACTATCCGTAACTTGACCGGCAGTATTACCAAGATCAATACCCGTGCAACCACGCTAACAGATTGGGACAGAAAAGAAATTATTGTGCCAAATAAGGCATTTATTACTGAACAATTTATTAACTGGTCACTTTCTGACACAATCACACGTATTGTCATGACGATTCCTGCACCTTCTGATGCCAATAGTGAATTAGTGACAGATACTATTTTACGTGCAGCTCAACGCTCTACGATGATTTTAGACAACCCGGCACCTGAAGTATATCTTGTTGATTTACAACAAGGTATTCAGATTTTTGAATTACGTGTCTATGCCGCAGAAATGGGCCACCGGTTACCTGCACGCCATGAAATACATCAAAACATCCTAGTATCCTTTGCTGAACAAGGGATTACCTTGCCATTCCCACCATTCCAAGCAAGGGTGGATGTCCGTGATAACTCTCTGCAAAGTGCGACAAACAATCTTTCAGGACGTAATCCAAGCCGTAAATCTGGGGAACTGTAAGCCGTATTATGCCATTACAATTAGATGAAAAAGACGAATTAGTGATATTGAGGATCGCCCAACTTGAACGTGTTGGGTCGATTTTATTCTTTTTGATTCCATTAATTATCTTATTAATTGTTGGGAAAGCTTTTGCATTTAATACGCTATATCTTTGGCAAGTGTATTGTGCGGTTTATATCGTCGGGTTTCGTGTACTTTGTGGCAAGCTATCATCGCAACAGCAACAGCTAGCTATTCGTCGAGGCTGGGGAAACAACCGTTTTTATCGGCTTTCTTGGTGCTATCTTGTATTATCGGTTGTCATACTGGTGGGATACAAAATCGTATCCCACACATCTGCTTAATCGTTAGCTGGCTTTAAAACCATACGATTTAATATAACCTTCCGCTAATTTTTGTGCCTGCTGTAATTCTTCAGGACTTAACTGCTCCGCAATCTTATTCTGTAGACGATGACTTTCTGCGTTACCACTGTAAACCGCAGTTGCAAGCCATGCGTAGGCTTGCTGCAAGTTTTTCTTCACGCCACGTCCTTCAGAGTACATGACACCTAAGCGGTCTTGAGACTTAGCATCTTTTTGTTTCGCGGCTTTTCTAAACCAAAAGACCGCCTTTTCGTCATCTAAATCAACACCACTACCAATCGAGTACATTTGGCCTATCTGGAATTGAGCCAGTATATTTCCGCCCTGCGCAGCTTTTCTAAACCAAAATGCCGCTTTTTCTAGGTTTTGAGTAACACCTAAGCCTTGCGCGTACATCATCGCCATGTTTGTTTCAGCTCGGGTATCACCTTGAGCGGCGGCTTGTTCATACCATAGCATCGCTTTGTCATAATCACGACGCACACCAAAGCCATTTACAAACATCGTACCAAGGCGGAATTGCGCATCTGAATTCCCTTGGTTTCCTGCTTTGATGAACCACTCAGCCGCGGCTTTAGAATCTTGAGAAACACCTAATCCCTTAAAATAACGCTCACCTAGCTGGAATTGGGCTTTAGGGTCACCTTTTTGCGCTAACTGCGTAATTTGTTCAATCGAGGGTTCTTGTGTTGCTGTTGCCGATGCCGGCGCAGTGGTAGGTTTAGCAGTTAAAACGGAACTAAAACAAATCGAGCCTAACAACAGTACTAACGCAATTCTTTTCATCCTAAGGAACCCTCAACAGTGCAATATGCAACCTGTGAAAACAGTGCTATCCATTAATATCGACCTAAACACTCATCCCCCTAGTTTAAATTTACTTTTTGTCAGAAAAAATAGGAAAAGTGACCTAAATTTCACAAAAAGCACGTTTCGCTGTATTTTCGCTGTGGGAACTTACGTTTCTGGTCTAATTGCGATAATAAAAAACCAGATAAACATATTGCCTATCTGGTTTCTCTATTTCAAATAACAAAATGAATTATGCGTTATTAAGGTATTTATTTCTCAGATAACGAGCAACAGCATCATCACTATTCGAGCCAATGACTTCCATGTGTGGTAACGCATCTTTTAGCAACTGATGTGCATTTTGCATGATGCAGCCTTTTCCGGCCATCGTTAGCATTTCTTTGTCATTCATGCCATCACCAAACGCAATGCTATCACTCGGTGTATAGCCATGTAGAGCAGCTACTTGCTTCAAAGCTTCCCCTTTAGAAACAGTACCAGCCATAACTTCTAAACAGCTACGCAGTGAAAACGTTACATTCACTTTATCTTGCCAGCGTGCTTGAATGCGCCGCTGTAGATCCACCAGCAAATCATGATCTTCACTGGTGTAGTAAACTTTACAGACCTCAGAGGTGACAAAATTATGGCGGTCAAACAACTGGTAGTTAAATACCGATTCTTTAAAAAACTCTTTTTGTTCAGGGCTTTCACGGTTGATAAACCAATCATCACCATGGTAGTAATTAGTGACAAGCTCAGGGTTATCAAATTCCATCAAACACAGCTCATGAGCAATTTGAGGAGCAACATTGTGCTCAAAAATTAAGTCACCACGGGTATTATGGATCCGCGCACCATTAGACGTGATCATATACGCATCGATGCCTAAACCATCACGGATTTGAGCAACATCCACATGGTGACGGCCTGTTGCAAACACAAAATGCACATCTTGCGAAGTTACTAGCTGTTTCAAAGTGTCTTTTGTATAAGACGTTAAGTCATGATTGGGAGATAACAGTGTCCCATCCAAATCGGAAGCAACTACAGGATATTTCATATTCAAACCCTAACTAATACTGCTCAAAAAAATCACAGATAGCATTGAGCGCCATCGCTCTTAATGCATCCACTTCAAATAGGATTTCATGGTGTGCCCCTTCAATAATGAGAGGTAATTTTTCTTCTCGTCCTATTTTCGCTTTTTGTCGGCTTTGACAAAAAGCTTGTAGCTCTTTATTGCTGACCACTTTTTCTTCACTGGCTTCCAACACCATCAGTGGCACATCAATTTCTCCCGCTTTCGCAATTAGCTCATCGCCAATCACAAAACTTTCACGTAGCCAATGATAAGTTGGCCCACCCAAGCGCAATTCAGGGTAATCGGCATAATAGCGTAAGTAGCGCCGATAACGCTCCGAGCTGTGTGTTAATACATTGATTAAATAAGGTAATGGCTGCCATTTCCCAGTAGAGGCCGCGTAATCATTACGAACGCTTTCACGCGATTCCGCTCTATCAACAATAAAGCTCGCCATCCAACGAGGCATGGGTAAATTAATACCAATCATCGGTGCACATAAGGTTGCGGCATCAAATGTGACGTTATCTCGCAACAAATACCCGGCTAAAATAGCACTTCCCATTGAATGTGCTAATGCATAACATTTTGGGTAATGCCGATATTTAACCTCAAGCTCAATAAACTTTTCAAAATCGTCAATGTAATCAGTGAATTTTTCAACATGGCCTTTTTGAGGATCAGCTAACATGCGCCCTGATCGCCCTTGACCACGATGATCAATAATAAAAACATCATAGCCTAAATGATAAAAATCATAAGCCACTTCAGGGTACTTCACATAGCTTTCACTACGCCCCGGTGAAATGACTATCGCTTTATGGTGCTTTGGATGAATAAAACGGACATAGTGAATGGGAATATCATCAACTCCCATAAATTGAGATTCTTCTCGATGTTGCCAGAAATCTAAAAGCGGGCCATTTGTAAAAGCAGAAAATTGAGTTTCTCGATTCAGCCAACTCTCTTTTAGGTTTTCAGACGTCATCCTGCAGTTTCCTTATTTATTCATTCATAACCTTCAAGATGGTCTTGGATAAGTGCCATAAATGCCACTCCAAAACGTTCGAGTTTGCGCTCGCCAACACCATTAATTAACAATAATTCGGCAGGTGAAGTTGGAGTGTGCTCAGCCATTTCAATTAATGTTGCATCATTAAACACGACAAATGGTGGAATATTTTCTTCATCTGCAATGGACTTACGTAATTTACGCAGTTTCGCAAATAATTTTTTATCATAATTGCCATGATAAATTTTGTTTTGTTGATTACGGCTTTTTACCACTAAAACACGCGGAACTGCTAGTTTTAGTGCCGCTTCGCCCCGTAATATAGGCCGTGCAGCCTCAGTTAATTGAAGCGCTGAAAAATGCGTAATATTCTGAGTGATCATACCTAAATGGATCAATTGGCGAATCACACTAACCCAATGTTCATTACTTTGTTCTTTACCGATACCATAAACAGGCAGTTTGTCATGGCCTAAATCACGGATACGTTGATTATTAGCACCACGCAATACCTCTACAATATAGCCGATACCAAACCGCTGACCAACACGATAAATACAGGATAGCGCTTTTTGCGCATCCACTAACCCATCGTACTGTTTTGGCGGATCTAAGCAAATATCACAGTTACCACAAGGCTGCTGACGATTTTCGCCAAAATAATTGAGTAACACCAAACGACGGCAGGTTTGGGCTTCAGCAAAAGCCGCGATGGCATTCAGCTTATGCCGTTCGATATCTTGCTGCATACCTGCAGGTTTTTCCTCAAGGCAACGACGTAACCATGCCATATCGGCCGGGTCATAAAATAAAATGGCTTCGGCCTCAACACCATCACGCCCTGCTCGCCCTGTTTCTTGATAATACGCTTCGATATTACGTGGAATATCGAAATGAGCGACAAACCGAACGTTTGATTTATTAATTCCCATCCCAAAAGCCACTGTCGCCACGACAACTTGCAGATTATCTTTTAGAAATGCGTCTTGTACCCACTCCCGTTTAGCAGCCTCTAACCCTGCATGGTATGCTGCAACGCTTAGGCCTCGTTTTTGCAAGCGCTCTGTCGTTTCTTCAACCTTACTGCGACTGTTACAATAAACAATACCCGCTTTTCCTTTTTGGCCTTTAATAAAAAACCAAAGTTGATCTAACGGTTTATATTTTTCGACTAAGGTATAACGAATATTTGGCCTATCAAAGCTACTCACATGAACTAATGGCTCATGTAGCTCCAATAAGCGAATAATGTCTGCACGTGTGGTTTCATCTGCAGTTGCGGTTAACGCCATCACGGGTACATTAGGCAATGATTGCCGTAATTGGCCTAGTGCACGATATTCAGGGCGAAAATCGTGTCCCCATTGAGAAATACAGTGGGCTTCATCCACGGCTAGCAAAGTGATATTCCACCCTGCTAATTGGCTTAGAAAATAATCAGTTAATAGCCGTTCAGGGGCAACATAAAGTAATTTTATTTCCCCCTGACTGCACAGCTCCATGATTTGACGCTGTTCTTGTGACGTTTGTGATGAATTTAAACATGCCGCATTAACCCCATGTAACCTTAATTGGTCAACTTGGTCTTTCATTAATGATATTAATGGCGAAACAACCAGTGTGACACCGTCTTTAACTAAAGCAGGGACTTGGTAGCAAAGGGATTTACCGCCCCCTGTTGGCATTAACACTAAGCAATCACGGTTATCTAAAATGGCCCCAATGACAGCATCTTGCCCAGGGCGAAATGACTGATAACCAAATGTACTATTAAGCACATGTTCAGCCAATGAAAGTTGGTTAATGACGCAAGCGGTGGACACAAACTTCCTCAATCGATAAAACAAGCCGCTGCCCAATTGAGCAGCGAAGTTGTTGATTTATGACTTGGTATTTCACTCAGAACTGAATAGAGCACTGAGTTTTTCTTCCATTACAACATATCGTTTAGCATAACACCGATACCAAAACGGGTTTGGCGATAATTGTAGTCTATCATCGACTCACCATATCCGCTAAACAACTGGGTATAAAAACGCACATGTTTACTAATTGGATAACTCCACCCCAACTCTGCACCACCGTAACCGGTATTCCAGTTATAGCGTCCAGTCGTAGTAAATACGCTATCTCCCAATGCATATCCTACCTTTAAGCGATAGTAGCCCATGTATTTGGTAATATCAGAATTATCATCACGCCCTTCACTTTCATGAATGCGGTACCAAGGTTTAAGGTCAACTTGCCAATTACCATTTTGCGCCATTGCCCTCGCATATACACGGTTCCAGCTGCGAGAGGTCGGTTCTGAGCGCCCATTTGACTCGTGGTTAAAGCCCGTTTCAATCTCACGTAACGTCCAACCCGCAAATTGGTAGTCAGTTAGCCAGCCAACAAACACCTGAGGCTCATAGTTGGTTTCTCTAAATGGTGAAGATTCTTTTTTATTACTTAACTGCCACCAAGAACGTTGAGTATAAGAAACGGCTAAAATGGAATCATCACCAGCAATACCGGCCCATAATGGAAAAGCTAAACTTAGTTGAAATTTAACTTCATCCTTTAACGCATCATCGCCCCAATTGTAGCTAGAAATCGCTTTTTTATTCATCGAGGAGGTATAGGTATAAATGATGTAATTCGATTCATACGGATACAATACAAATGGATTATCATGGTGTTGTAGTAATCCTGAAATGATACTTCCACGTATTGGTAGGGTATTTTTGACATCTTGTTCAGGCTGAATACTTGTATTTTCAGTCGCAAACAGTGAAGCAGACCAAAAGCTGAGCACTGCACTTAACAAAATCGGTAAAGCGCGCATTAGTCATTCCTATTTCAACATCGTCCAAAAAAAGTTTGTCCTATTTTACACACAAAACTGAATAACTGTTGAAAGATTATTCATTCGTTTGTTAGAGACATAATTTACACGTAATGTTAACTTATTATTTACATATTTTTAAAGGATGAAAACGATGAATGACCGTACTTATACTTTAGAAGAAGCCAGTGAGTTAATGAGCCATGCATTTATTTATAAAATGCCATTTAACCAATTACTTGGGATTAAGTTAATGAGTCTAAATGATGATTTTGTTCAGCTTACCGTTGAAAATCGTCAGCAATTAATTGGTAATTTCACTCAGAACATTTTACATGGCGGTGTGATCGCTTCGGTTTTAGATATTGCAGGAGGCATGGTGTGTATT
This sequence comes from Providencia sp. PROV116, assembly GCF_028482485.1. Classification (NCBI taxonomy): domain Bacteria; kingdom Pseudomonadati; phylum Pseudomonadota; class Gammaproteobacteria; order Enterobacterales; family Morganellaceae; genus Providencia; species Providencia sp. PROV116. The sequence goes on from NZ_JAMPQO010000023.1 coordinate 12,873, forward strand.
AACCGTATTTTGCAGCGCATTAATCCATTAACTCATACTGAGATTGTCGACAAAATGTCTCGCATGGGAACAATCGACCTACGAGTTGATTATTTACGCCCTGGTCGAGGCCAACTTTTTACCGCCAGTGCCAGCTTATTAAGAGATGGTAATAAAATAGCCGTTACACGCTGCGAACTTCATAATGAAAACAATCAGCATATTGCGACAGCAACGGCAACTTACCTGGTGGGATAAAATAGATACAAATAATTAGTCACCTACTAAACTAATAACTTGTAAAAAAACCTGAGCAATGTCACATTAGTGGTATCAAAAATCGTGCCGCTTAAATCGGCTCGGTCTCTCTGTATAAGTATCTTTTTAGTCTTTAATTCAATTTCAGAGCCAACAATGAGCCAGCAAAATACTACCAAAGGCGTGTTATGTGCCTTAGGCGCCTATTTTATTTGGGGTGTCGCACCTATTTATTTTAAAAGCATCCAAGAAGTGCCTGCAGAAGAAATCCTGACTCATCGTATTATTTGGTCATTTTTCTTTATGATTTTATTATTAACCGTTTCACGCCATTGGAGTTATGTCCGCCAAGTACTGAAGCAACCAAAGAAAATATTAGTTCTTGGGGTAACGGCAACGACAATTGCATGTAACTGGTTAATTTATATTTGGGCAGTTAATAATGGTTATATGCTACAAGCTAGCTTAGGTTACTTTATTAACCCACTAGTTAACGTACTGTTTGGAATGCTATTTTTACAAGAACGTTTTCGCCGCATGCAGTGGATTGCTGTTGGCCTTGCGCTAACGGGTGTATTGATCCAGCTTTGGCAATTTGGCTCAGTGCCTGTGATTGGTCTAAGTTTGGCTGTTACATTTGCTACCTACGGTTTATTACGTAAAAAATTAGGGGTCGATGCACAAACAGGAATGACATTCGAAACACTTTGGCTACTTCCTGTCGGTATTATCTTCTTATTATTTTTTGCAGATAGTCCAACTAGCAATATGGCAATGAATGACTGGCATTTGAATGCACTGCTGATTGCCGCAGGGGTAATTACTACGGTGCCACTGTTACTATTTACAGAGGCAGCTAACCACTTAAGGCTTTCGACTCTAGGCTTTTTCCAATATATGGGGCCAAGTATTATGTTCTTACTCGCCGTCTTTATGTACGGTGAAGTGATGACATCTGAATTGTTAGTCACCTTTGGCTTTATCTGGGTTGCATTAATTTTATTTACATTAGATGCTTTATATACCCAGCAAAAACTGAGAAGAAAATAACGGATAACGGTTTTCAGAAACTCAGGTGACCGATAAATAGCGTTAATATTAAATGCCGACTCTCGTTTTATATTTTAAACGAAGTCGGTGTTTCATTATATGGAACTTGAATAGTAAGTTTAATTAATGCAAATAGGCTATTTAATTTTATAGCCAATTCTTTGCCTGCCTCATAATAAATTAAGCTTAAATCAAATCTCGTTGTTCTTATCTATAATACCCATTGAGAAAAAATAAATTTAACTATATAAAATCAATAAGTTAAACGAAAAAATTCACCTTGATTTTCTATCCATAATGGCTATTATTTAATTTATCTTAAATCCACTTCAATTAATAAACATATCCATCAAACAACTCTTTGAAATAAAAGTAGTTGTTTATTTTTTTCAATTAATGATTGCTTAATAGGGACTTGGTAATTATATTGTACGCCGCTTGTATTCACCCCAGCGGATGGTGATGGTCCGATTCATCACTGACGTTTCATTAAAGTGCGCACGATGACATTTCATTTTAAAAATGTCCTGGTGCGAGGTTTTCTGAAATTGAATACAGCCGGTTCTAAAATTTAATTTAATACAATCATGTAGCGTTAAGACTCTAAATAATTCGAAAATACAACTAGGCGGCAAGCAAGGGAGTCGCTAGGAGCATACAAAAGTATGTGACTACTGCGAGCGAGCAAAGCCAACGACGTTGTAATTCGAAGTATGACGAGTACGACTCTAAATAATTCGAAAATACAACTAGGCGGCAAGCAAAGGAGTCGCTAGGAGCATACAAAAGTATGTGACTAGTGCGAGCGAGCAAAGCCAACGACGTTGTAATTCGAAGTATGACGAGTACGGCTGCATTTTAGGTTCACTCGGCCTGTGCATTCAGACAGAGTTAACGTTGTTTAAGGGCTTTTGGGAAGGGCTTAAAAATGCAACAGAATACCGTTCAAATGAAACGCGTACTGACCACACCTGCGTTAGTTTTTTTCGGGCTGGCTTATATGGTGCCACTCGGAATTTTCACCACCTATGGACAAGTAACTGTATTAAGTGAAGGCCATCTGCCTGTCGCTTATTTAATTACATTAGCTGCCGTCTTTTTCACTGCCATGAGCTATTGCCGCATGACAAGCGCACTTCCGCTTTCAGGATCTGCTTATTCATACGTGCAAAAAACCTTTGGCGGCACACTCGGGTTTTTAGTGGGTTGGGCACAACTGCTCGATTACCTCTTTCTACCAATTATTAACTACATTGCAATTGGGATCTTTGTCCATGAAGCGTTCCCCGATATCCCAATGTATGTGATTATTTGCAGTACCATCACAATTGTTAGCATTATGAATATTTTGGGAATTAAATTAGTTTCCTCAATGAATATGCTAATCATTTTAATGCAATTTGTATTTATCGCAGTGTTCCTATACTTGAGTTTTAAAACTTCATTTGTATTGGATACTGATGCTTTATTGGCACCTATTACGGTAATGTCAGAACAAGTATCAGGGTTATTTGCAGGTGCAGCGGTACTCTGCTTAGCCTTCCTTGGCTTTGATGCGATCTCCACCATGGCAGAAGAAACCAAAGATGCACGTAGTGCGTTACCAAAAGCGATTCTATACACCGTGTTTATCGCAGGTACGCTATTTGTCATCATTTCCTATGGTGCGCACTTGGTTTACCCGATGTGGCAAGATTTCATTCCTAACACAGATATTGCTAGCCTTGCGGTAATGAAACAAGTTGGTGGTGCGATGATGGCTTCTAGCTTTATCACCGCTTATGTTATCGGTGTATTTGCCTCGGCAATGACCTCACAAGCCAGTATTGTGCGTATTTTCTATGCGATGGGCCGTGAAGGTGTGTTACCACGTTCGCTGTTTGCTTATCTGCATCCAAGACTCAATACACCGGTTTACTCGATTATTTTTGTTGCGCTAGCGTCACTGCTTTCATTAGTGCTTTCGCTCAGCATGGTCGCTTCAATGATCAGTTTTGGTGCCTTAATTGCGTTCACTTTTGTGAATTTATCGGTCATTAAACATTTTTATATTGACCGTAAAGCACCACTGGATAATACAAAAATTATCACTTGCCTGATTATGCCTTCTATTGGTGTTATCCTAACATTGTGGTTATGGACAAGTCTTGATAGCGAAGCCTTTAAAGTGGGTTTATGGTGGTTAGCTGCAGGTGCAATTTACTTAGCACTTCTGACCCATGGTTTTACTCGTCGTCCACCTGCAATCTCTGACGATGAAACTGAAATGATTATTAACTAAGCATTTCAAGTCTTATAAATGATTACGGGGGAGCACTTGCCTTCCCCGTTGTTTTTTTAGCTCTGGTGCCACCAAAGCACCACTGATACAGACGGTTTACAATGAATAATCAATTAGCTGACGTTATTTATTTTAACGGTTATATATATACTGCGGATGATAAAAATCGCGTTGTCGATGCGGTTGCTGTTCGTGATGGTTACATTCTTGCCACAGGCACTTCTGATGAACTTCATCAGTATGTTGGCCCTGAAACAGAGAGTATCGATCTCGAAGGCAAAATGATGATGCCTGGTATCATTGATGGTCATATGCACCCTTTTTGGGGCGGTATTCAACTCTTCGGTTGTCATTTAAATTATGAATCGTTAACTATCGAGCAAATTTTAGAGCGTGTACAAGATCACCTCGATAAAGACCCTCGTACCGGGGAAAATGATTGGCTCAAAGTCACTGCATGGCTGCGCCAAGGTATGATCCCGGCGGGTGTTGATATGTATCGTGAAGATATGGACAAGCTCAATACAAAACGCCCTGTCGTATTATTTTCAAATGACTGCCATACATTGCTAGCCAATAGCCGTGCTCTCGAACTATTTGGTATCACTAAAGACACGCCTGAGCCACCTGATGGTAAAATTGGCAAATACGAGAACGGTGAGTTGAATGGCATCCTTGAAGATGCACCCGCTATGCGTGCTGCCGATAGCATTCCTTCAATTCGTGACGACCAAGCAATTGAAGTTGCTGAATTAGTACAGAAAGTACTTAACCAGCAAGGTGTGACTATGGTGATGGACGCCCGCGTTTCAGAACAACAGCTTGAAGCCTTTTCTCAATTACAGCAACGTGGTGACCTTACGATCCGTTTCCAAGCTGCTCGTGAAATCACCCCCGATGAAACACCAGATGTTGCTTCAGTAGCGGCAGCCGTGGATAAAGCCGTTGCATTTGCCAAAAAATGGCACCAAGCTGATTGGACACCAACCCCAGGTATTGGCTTGAATAATATTAAAATGTTTGTTGATGGTGTCATGCAATTTCCAACAATGACAGCGTCGTTATTGCAGCCATACCGCATTAATCAAGGCACAGATGACACGCCTAATTGGGTAGAAACGGATAACTATGGTGATCTCTATTTCACAGCTGAAATTCTTGATGAATTAATGGAAAAAATTGCCGCAGCAGGCTATGACCCTCACTTGCATACTGTTGGTGAAGGTGCCGTTTCCATCGTATTAGATGCGATTGAAAAAATGCGAGCAGCGCACCCAGAAAAAGATATTCGCCCAGGACTCGCTCACAATGAACTAGTCCATGCGGATGATTACGCCCGTTTTGCGCGCTTAAAAACCATCGCTTGTTTATCTTTCCAGTGGGCAGCCCCAACTCCAGAGCTAGCGGCTTTTGAGAAAAAAATGCTCGGTGATGAACGTTTTGAGCAACTTGAACCCATCGCTAAATTTGTCGATGCTGGCGCGGTTGTTGCATTTGGTAGTGACTGGCCAATCGATGATTTCGATGAGTGGTATGATTTAAAAGTCGCAGCGACACGCCGTGGCCGCGATATTAATGGCCAAAAAGCACCGAGACTCGATAATGACCGAGATTTGACGGTAATTGAAGTTTTGCGCTCTGCAACCATTGACTCTGCTTATGCACAGCACCGTGAAGATGTACTCGGCTCATTAGAGGCTGGAAAATTTGCTGATATGATCGTGCTAGATCGCAATGTATTTGAGATCCCTGCTGATGATATTGAAAATGTAAAAGTATTACGTACAATTATTGGTGGAAAAACTGTACATATTGCTTAATTATTTATTTAGATAACTAATTAAATAAACACCCCAAAGATTCAATAATATCTTGGGGTGTTTTTAATTGGGCACTTAATTCCAAACCTGAATACTCACAATTAAATCGGGAAATTACGAGGGAATAAACTCCCTCGTAAAGCAACATTATTCTTCGTAAGAAAACGTTGTTTGAACAACTGTATTTCCATGACTAATGACAATTAGGCAAAGCCTATCCCGCATTAATAGTGAAATACCGAACACGGTAATACACGCCGAAACAAACGCAATCACTGCGAACTTGCTCATTTCCCTTGACCTCTTAATAGTTAAGAGGCACAATCCTAATTGTTCGGTTAGGTTTGGGCCTCGTTGGTTAATAATAACTAACGGGGCTTTTCCATTTCTAATCCAAACATTTTATCCAATATAATAAGCTTGAACCAGAAAGGCTCAAGCACCCGCCCAAATGATAGCAAACTTTTATATTTCACTCACGCTCAATTCCATTGGAATAAATAAAAATATAAATTTAATTATCTAATTATTAGTTCGTATAATATTAATTAATTTACATATTGATTTTATATATTGGTTTAAGAAAAAGGCTAAAAATCGGCTATCTTTAAAATAGCCCTTGCAAAAGAAAAAAGTTACCGTTAGTATCCGCAGCGTTTTATATTCATCTACTAACTGCAAGGAGGTTTACCATGACAACAATTAATCAAACTCTTTGCGGGCACTCTCAGAAATAGTCACTCTCGTTAGTTAATCTATTTTCTTAAATTTGCCTGCTAATCACCTTATTTTTCAATTAAAAATGAGTTAATAGCTTATGGGCAATACCTTACATACTGTGGATCAGCAAGTCAGCTATATCGCCACAGAATCAACATGGATTGAAAGTAAAGCAATCCAACAATTACAAACAACCGCAAACTTACCTGATATGGTATCCGTTGTCGGCATGCCTGACTTACATCCTGGTCGCGGCTATCCAATTGGTGCGGCATTTTTCTCAACCAAGCGCTTTTATCCTGCGCTAGTTGGTAATGACATCGGTTGTGGAATGGCGCTGTTCCAAACTGATATTAAAAAATCGAAAGTTAACCTCGATAAACTCGAAAAACAACTTTTTGAAATGTCAGATCATGCGCCTCTATCTTGGCTTGAAGAACATGTCCCAGATAACATGCAATCACATGACTTTATGTCATCATTAAGTTCTATTGGTGGCGGGAATCATTTTGCTGAGTTTCAAGCCGTTGACGAAATATTAAACCCAGAATTATTCGATATGAGTGGTTTGAATAAACAACAATTACTGTTATTAGTTCACAGTGGCTCTCGTGGTTTAGGCCAATCAATCCTTCGTCAACATGTAGAAAATCATAGTCATGATGGGCTTATAGATAGCTCTCAAGATGCTAAAAATTACTTAGAAGCGCATCAGAATGCCTTAGATTTTGCCCAACTAAATCGCCAAATGATCGGTTTACGTATGCTGCAACAAGTAAAATCAAAGGGAAAACTCGTACTCGATCTTAATCATAACCTAGTTGAATACTGTAAAATCAATGGCATTGAAGGGTGGATACATCGAAAAGGCGCCACGCCATCAGATCGCGGGCTAGTTGTTATCCCTGGTTCTCGAGGTGATTACAGCTATCTGGTATCCCCACAGCCAAGTGAAGTTTGTCTGAATTCTCTTGCTCACGGAGCTGGCCGCAAGTGGATGCGAACTGAGTGTAAAGGGCGCTTATCTCATAAATATACACCGATTCAATTATCAAGAACGGCATTAGGCAGTCGTGTTATCTGTGCAAACAAACAATTGATTTACGAAGAAGCCCCACAATCGTATAAATCCATTGATACTGTAATTGAAAGCATGGTGAATATTGGCATCATCCAAGTTGTTGCACGACTTAAGCCGGTTATCACCTATAAAACCAGTGGAGATTGCTAATGATATTGTTGCAATTTTCCGCTGCTCAGGGGCCTGAAGAATGCTGTATTGCTGTTGAAAAGGCCCTTGCCCGCTTTCTACAAGAAGCTAAAAAATATCATGTCGCTTATGACGTACTGGAGTCATTTCCCTCTAAAAAGGGGCTAAAATCCGCCTTAGTTTGCCTTGATGGTAAAGATACTGAAAGTTTAGCAAGTACTTGGTGTGGTACAATCCAATGGCAATGCCAAAGCCCTATTAGGCCGCGACATAAACGTAAAAATTGGTTTTTGAGTGTCACCCGTTTCTCTCCCATTAAACCAATTGAAGAGAGTGAAATTGAATTTGAGTTCACCAAAGCGCAAGGGGCCGGAGGGCAGCATGTTAATAAAACGTCCTCAGCGGTTAGAGCTAAGCATGCTGCTACGGGAATTACAGTTAAAGTTCAATCTGAACGCAGCCAACACGCAAATAAAAAACTCGCAAAACAGTTAATACAATGGAAGCTTGATGAGTATCAATCGAAACAATCAAATATATTAGATAAACAGCGCCATCAATCTCACTATCAAATTGAACGAGGAAATGCGACTATGACTTTTGTAGGAAATGAATTTAAACGATTAATATAAAATTAGTGCCACTTCGAATTAGAGGTGGCACATAATTTAATCCAATATTAGACAATATTTAATGATTCGATTTCTAAAGTAGATTATTTAAAATCATAAAGAATCGAATTATTCAATTTAGAGGAGTAGCAACCCACCTCAATAACCGAGCAATGGTCTTTTGGTACTGGGAAATAATTTACACTTTGTATTAATGATGACATATCATTATTAGAATTAATCATCACGGTATCACCAATATTTTTTTCGCTTAATTCCTTCAAAGCTTTTTCTAATTGGCGATTATACTCCGTTATACTAACACCTTGTTGAAATTGTTTAGAACCATAACCGAACTTATCAGTGCTGTTCATTTATAAACTCCTTTTATATAATTTAGTCACACAGCAGAAAATATAATTTAATATAAAAAACCAAAGTTCAAATAAAGTTAACATCAAGAAAAACAGAAAATCAAATAAATATATTAAAATAACTATTATAAAATTTGTTATGTGTATAAATAATGAGAATACTTCTATCAGCCACCTCTATAAGAGGTGGTAATAGCCTGAACGGGTTAAAGTATTTTTTCAGTTAAAAACCACCCCGCGATACTTTCGCGAGTTTGTTCTGTCGGGAGAACTTCATGAGGAAATTCTTCTGACATAAAAAAGATCATACGACCTACAATGGGTTCTAACTTAAACAATTGATTATCTTCTTGGTCATAGACAACCAATTCACCACCATCGCTAGGGTGCCATTGTTCATTCATATATAGAACCGTCGTAATTTTTCGTCGACCGACACCTCTTGGGTTATCCACGTGTTTCTTATAAAAACCACCATTTGGATAACGGCAAAAATGTGTTTCAAAATCACGTAGACCAAGATAAAGCTGACAGTTAAGTTCTTGCCTGACCTGCTCCATTTTATTGAGATAATGAACTATAGAACTCCCCATTTCGGGCTCCAACCAAACCGTTTGGTCGCCGCGAATCGCTTTATTGCCTTGTAATGAGTCCCGATGTCCAATACGTGCGTCTTGTAATGTATTCGGAATGCATTGTTTTATTTCTTTAACTTCGGACAGAGTCAAGAAATCGTCCCACACATACCAACCTTGTGAGGAAAGTGAATCAATAAGTTTATTAATTGACATGATGAGTGTTAGGAAGGTTATTCGGTAAAACTTTATACGGTAAGACAACAAAAAAATAAAATTAAAAACTCAAATCCTGATGATTAAAACATTCCATTAATACTAATCACTGGAAATATAATATTAATTATCATAGAGTAAGCAAAAATCACAGTAATCACACTTGTCATCCAACCTTACATTAAAATTAAAAAAGGTATTCAACTCTTTGTTGAATACCTTGAATTCAATAAATAAAACGATTGATTAGCTTAAATGCCTCTATAAGTACTGCCCTGTTCTATCTAAACCACCATAGTTATGGTGAGTAATACTCTTCATTTTTATTGATAATTCTATTACAGCACTCATTTTATCAGGCATAGAGAAAGAAGCTATTTGTTCGCTAATAGCTTGCTGGTTACTAGTCTGGACTAATGGCTTCAATCTAGCTTCTTTATATTCGCTATTTATTTGCTTAGTCAGTTCTGCAACCCTTGTTATAGCCTGTTTTATTTTAATAGTCTGATTATTAGCATTAATAATATTACTTCTTGCTGAATCAGATATTTTATTGTTTGTGTTATGTGAGATTTTTGAAATTAAATTAACCACATTTATTCTTTCATTCATCGTAGACTCATTTACAGAATCTAATTCCAAATTACCTATCATCTTATTAGTTCTGGTTTGAATTGTTTCATTCATAGAATCTAACATCCTTTCATGTTTAATTCGACTAATTGTAATCTCACTTAATTTTTTTTTCATTTCTCTTACTAATGGCGCTGACGACACCCCATCATCTGTGTATTTTTTCGCTTTCAACTCATTAATTTCCTTCCTTAATGAATTCTCTGCACCTTTTGTTTTTTTAATTCGATTTTCTATTGATTGAAGTAATGACTCAATTTCTTTATGTTTTTCATTATTTTTAATATCAAAATTAGTATTCATATTTTTACATCCCTTAGTGTATTAATACTATAAAACTGACATGTACAGCAAAAAAATGATACATGAGCAGGTAATAAATAACTAATTTAGTATTTATATAGTACAACAGACACATGTCTAATTTTATTATCAATATAATAATAAATAATTTTTACGCTAATTATTTATTGAATAGATTATAATAAATATCACCGAAATAACTATCAGTGATATTTATTATTGATAGCATGAGTTTTATAGGCTCTCCAACCGTGCATAAGACGCCACCAGCCACTTAATCCCTTGACCTTGAAAGGCAATTTGCAAGCGGCAGTGTTCCCCACTACCTTCAAGGTTAATAATCGTGCCTTCACCAAATTTAGGGTGCATGACACGCTGACCTAGAGCATAACCTGAATCATTTTGGCTAATCGGTGTACCAAGGCGTTGATGGCTAACTGGTCTTGAAACCTGCGCTCGCAAACGAACTTCTTCAACACACTCGGTTGGTAGCTCACCGATAAAACGAGAAGGCCTGTGATAAACCTCTTTGCCATATAAACGACGGCTTTCTGCATAAGTAATCGTGAGTTTTTCCATTGCACGGGTAATACCGACATAAGCAAGACGACGCTCTTCTTCAAGACGACCACTTTCATCCATCGACATTTGACTTGGGAACATGCCTTCTTCCATGCCCACAATGAATACAACTGGAAACTCTAGGCCTTTAGCTGAATGCAAAGTCATCAATTGAACAGCATCTTGGCTGACATCCGCTTGCCCATCCCCAGCTTCCAATGCCGCATGAGAAAGAAAAGCCTGCAATGGCATTAAGTCTTGGTCTTCGTCTTGATAGCTAAAATCACGGGTTGCATTGACTAACTCTTCCAAGTTTTCAATGCGAGCCTGCGCCTTTTCGCCTTTTTCTTGCTCATACATCGCTCGTAGGCCTGAGTCGTTAATCACTCTATCGGCTTGAACATGTAATGGCATATCTTGGGTTTCTTTGGCTAATGCATCGATTAATTCTAAGAAACGTTCAATTGCGGCAGCTGCACGACCTCCCAACACCTGCTCGCGAAGTAAGTACTCACAACTTTCCCATAGTGTTAGCTGTTGATCCCGTGCAGTTTGGCGAACAGTATCTAATGTTCTATCGCCGATGCCACGGGTTGGTGTATTGACCACACGTTCAAAGGAGGCATCGTCGTTGCGATTTGCTATTAATCTTAAATAAGAAAGTGCATCTTTAATCTCTTGGCGTTCAAAGAAACGTTGCCCACCATAAATACGATATGGCATTGCACCTTGGATGAGCGCTTCTTCCAATACACGAGACTGGGCATTACTACGATACAGCATGGCACAATCTTGTAAGGCCCCACCATTTTCATGCCATTGTTTGATGCGGCCAACTACATAGCGTGCTTCATCTAACTCATTAAACGCACAGTAGAGGGATATTGGCTCGCCATCTCCGCCTTCCGTCCATAAATTTTTCCCTAAGCGGTCACTGTTATTCGCAATCAATGCGTTCGCCGCTTTTAAGATATTATTCGTTGAACGGTAGTTTTGCTCTAGACGGATAGTTTCTGTACCAGGAAAATCATTGAGAAAGCGCTGGATATTTTCGACTTGCGCACCACGCCAGCCATAGATTGACTGGTCATCATCACCAACAATCATGACTTTGCCTGTATCTCCAGCGAGTACACGGATCCATGCGTATTGGATATTGTTGGTATCTTGAAATTCATCGACAAGAATATTGGTAAAGCGCTCACGATAATGCTGCAATACGTGAGGCTTGTTTAACCACAATTCATGGGCTCGTAATAATAGCTCAGCAAAATCTACCAGCCCGGCTCTATCACAAGCCTCTTGGTAAGCTTGGTATACTTTTAACCATGTGGCTTCAACTGGGTTACCATAGGCTTCAATGTGCTGAGGCCGCAGACCTTCATCTTTTTTGCCGTTGATGTACCACATCCCCTGACGAGGTGGCCATTGTTTTTCATCTAAATTCATCGCCTTAAGTAAACGACGAATTAAACGGTATTGGTCATCACTATCTAGAATTTGGAAGTCTTGTGGTAAATTGGCGTCCATATAATGTTGGCGCAATAAACGATGCGCTAAGCCGTGGAATGTTCCTATCCACATACCGCCTTCACTAGTACCAATCAATTGATTGATTCTATGGCGCATTTCTGCCGCTGCTTTGTTCGTGAATGTCACTGCCATAATTGAAAATGGAGAAGCATTTTCCACAGACATCAGCCATGCGATTCGATGCACTAGCACCCGAGTTTTACCACTACCAGCCCCCGCAAGGACAAGTAAATTGGTACGCGGTGCGGCAACCGCTTCGCGCTGTTTGTCGTTAAGACCTTCAAGCAGATAAGAGACGTCCATAGTTACCATCAAAGCAAAACAGTGGCTAACACCACTGTGAGGTTGTTGACAATGGCGAATGCCACTGTTTTTTTATACAGTAAATGATTATACCAATGATAAGAGAGAATCCAACCGCGAAATTTCCACATGTGGTAATAAACGCACCTCTTTCTCTTCCATCAGTGTTTTTTGGTTTGTGTTGATCCAGCAAGCTTGCATGCCACTGTTAATTGCACCTTCAACATCCGTTAGCAAGTTGTCACCAACATGAAGAATAAATTGTGGCTCAATCTCAAGCCGCTTCGCGGCTAAACGATACATATCGCAAAATGGCTTAGAGCGCCCGTCAGGCCCTGCTTTCAAGACAAATTGGAAATATTGACCTAACCCGCACGCTTCCGGTTCTGCATTTCCATTAGTGATCGCCACCAGCGGAATTTTTTCTGCCAGTTGGCACAGTGTTTCATGAGTAGACTTTGGGACATCAATTCTATTTCGCCAATAAGTGAAATGCGCCATGATGTCATCTGCCCCTTTTTGTGCGGCTTCTTTTGAGTAGCCATAATGGCAAAACATCATTCTGGAAGAAAGCCAACGCCAGCGTGAAATATCATGATAGATATCAGGTTCTTGCTCTTCGACAAGACGACGAAAAGCATAAAGATCTTCATTACTAAAATGATTAAAACGCGGGTCATATTCACGGACAAAACGTAAAACTTCTTCTTCCGTTTTATCAATAACTGGATGGTTATCGTAAAGCGTGTCATCCAAATCAAACGTGATCGCCAGAATGGGTGATAACGGACGGTAAAAATGCATTAAGGTTTCTCCCTCTTTGCTCTTGGATGAGCCACATCATAAACATTTGCTAAGTGCTGAAAATCAAGGTGCGTATAGATTTGTGTTGTCGATAAATTTGCATGCCCAAGAAGTTCTTGCACTCCACGTAAATTCCCACTTGATTCAAGGATATGTGTCGCAAAAGAGTGGCGTAATTTATGCGGGTTAATGTGGCTATTAACCCCTTGCTTTATACCCCATTGCTCAAAACGTTTCTGTACGTTCCGATTCGAAATACGTTTACCACTTTGGGTTGAAATAAAAACAGCGTCATCTTCTGGCTCATAGAGCTCTCGCATCTCAAGCCAACGCTGTAGCCAACTCACGGCAGTTTTTCCCATTGGCACCCTGCGTTCTTTACTCCCTTTCCCCATAACCCACACTTCACCCGTATTTAAATCAAGATGGCGAACATCTAGCCCAACTAGCTCAGATAAACGTAACCCTGCGCCGTACATCACTTCAAGCATCGTTCGGTCACGTACGACGAGCGGGTCACCACTCTCCATATTCAAAAGTTGGGAGACTTCATCCACATCCATATTTTTAGGAAGACGCTTTTTGGATTTAGGGGCATGAACGGCTTTTGCGGGATTTGCGGGTAATTCCCCTTGGTGCACCATCCAATCAAAAAAACTGCGCAGTGATGATAACCGCAACGCCATACTTGCGGCTTGTAAGCCCGATTTACGACTTTTAGCGGCAACGTTGCGCACAATCGTTGCATCAACTTTTTGCCATTCGTGGATATTTAGTGAGACTAACATTTCCACAATAACACTCAATTGGCGACGATAATTAGTTATCGTGACAGGGCTTAGCCGACGTTCAACACGCAGATAATACAGAAAGGTCTCAATTTGGGTCATCAGCCCTTCAGGCTGATTTTTTATAGGCGTTCTATCCATTGGCATAATAACCTCGGTAGAATCTGAGCGACTTTCTCCAACATGACCGTTCCCATACCATGTTGATAATGTTCACGATCCCGACTAGTAAAGATGACCATACCGGATTCACCATGCTGACCAAACAGTGAAATAGCGACTGAACCGACATTTAATGCATCAGGTAAAAGTAATTGAATTTCAGGGCCATTCAACCGACCGAGGTAGTTACGTTTATCGCCAAATCGTTGAATTCTCACGGGTTCAAATACACGACGCGAAATAACTAATTGATGCGCATCCAAAGGAGCGGATAAATGCCAGCTGTCACTAAACAAACGCACTTGAGCACCGGATAAACCCAGTTTTTTTGCCCAACGATTTAGCGCTAGCAGCATTTGCTGTAAACTTTCTGCTGATGACATTTCAATCACCAACACTAACAATTCATCAAAAAGCTCCACATTTTCGTGAGCTTGCTCAACCATAAAACGAATATCTTGTTCGAGCTCTTTGATTTTCAACCGTTGACGACTCATCACTAACTCAGGTAATGAGATAGCTTCCCGCACAACATGGGGTACTTTTAGCTGTTCCAACAGTTGCGCATTACGAAGAAAAAAATAGGGGTTTTCCGTTAAGTAGCGCACGACATCGACCTCATCAATTTGATGAGCCAATTCCTGTGCTTTTTTGGTTTTATCCATTTTTCCCTCTTCAGCTATTCAAAATTATAGTTGAATGACTCCGTCATAAACATGCGTTGCAGGGCCTGTCATATAAAGTGGCGCCCCAGGACCTTCCCAGGAAATATCTAATGAGCCCCCTGGTAAATCAACTTTGACCCGCTTCGCCAGTAATCCTTGACTAATTCCAACCGCGACAGCGGCGCATGCCCCGCTACCACAAGCTTGAGTTTCCCCAGCCCCACGTTCATAAACGCGCAAGCGGATGTGGTCAACACTGATAATTTCCATAAAGCCAATATTGGCACGTTCTGGAAAGCGCTCATGATTTTCTAAAGCGGGACCTAAAACTTCGACTTCTGCCGTATGAATACTTTCAACTTGAATGACACAATGCGGGTTACCCATTGAGACCACCCCACACAGAACTGTACGTTCTTGTGCTCGAATAATATAGGTTTTTTCTTCTTTAACTGCGCGAAATGGTACTCTCTGTGGTTCAAAATCAGGCACGCCCATATTAACGCAGACATCATCATTCTCATTTATGGTTAATGTCATACGGCCGGACTGAGTACTGACTTTGATTTTTTGCTTATTCGTTAAACCTTTAAGCCTGACAAAACGAGCAAAACAACGCGCACCATTGCCACATTGTGCAACTTCACTACCATCTGCATTAAAAATACGATAATGGAAGTCAAGGTCAGGGTCATAAGGTGCTTCAACCAATAGTAGTTGATCGAACCCAACTCCTGTGTGTCTATCCGCTAACCGACAAATCAATTCAGGCGAAAAATATATATTTTGTGTAACGCCATCGACAACCATGAAGTCATTGCCTAAGCCATGCATTTTAGAAAATTGCATTTCACGCTCCATAGAGGTGGCTTACTGATTATTTGTTGTTTGAGCAGGCTCTTTGGCAGTACTGTCTTGTGCGGTAGGTTGCACATCAGATGCCTTAGCCGGTGCTGCAGTTTCTTCCGGCGGAAAATACAACGGGCCTTTTAAGCCACAGCCAGAAAGGGTAAATAAAACAACTAGTGCACTAAGCCCAATTAAACTTTTTTTCATTCTTTTTCGCCCGTATTGCTCACTTTTGACATCTGATAATTTACACAATAACAGGAGTGGCCTTGCAAATCACGCCTGTTTATCTAGCATGCGGATATTATATACTTTAGGCTAAATTTAGTCTGAAGTTTTTAGTGGGCATGCTTAGATTGACCCTGATGCAGATTCCCTCCTATAATTTCAGCTAACAATAATAATTTCAATTAACCCATTGTGAGCAAACAGGAAATTAATCGTGAATGACAGCGAATTTCATCAGCTAGCAGAAACGCTACTGAGCACCATCGAAGAACATTTAGATAATTATGAGGGTGATGCCGATATTGATTGTGAAATCAATGGGGGTGTGATGACTCTTAGCTTTGAAGATGGCAGTAAAATTATTATCAACAAGCAAGAAGCATTCCACCAAATATGGCTAGCGACTAAACAGGGTGGGTACCATTATGATTATCAACAAGGTAATTGGATTTGTGACCGCTCTGGGCATGAATTTAAAGCTAAATTAGCCGAGGCAATTGCCTTTCAAAGCCAAGAGCCCTTTTCATTTTAAGCATTACAAGTTTCGAAGGTGGGCAGCACGCTATACTGCCTGCCATTAATATCAATAATAGTGCGCTTGTGGGTGCGGTGATTGGTTCGAATGCATTTCATATCCAACGTCATCATCTTCTTCCGCTGTGAATGGCCATGTTGCCCCGGAAAATGCAACAACTTGATTTTTACCATCTTGATTAATGATTTGGTAAAATTGCGGTAAATTGAAATTGATAAAGTTTGCGCCATAGGTAAACCGGTCATGGGAAGAAGAATAGAATTTACTCACGTCACGAACAAGATCTTCTTTCGACCCCTCACAGTGAGAATAAATTTCAACCCGATTCGCCTCATCTAAAACATAAATATTAAAACCGGTATTATCTGCCGTATTTTCAAAGAAAAACTGTACAATCCCTTCACTCGCATAGCCATCAACAACTGCAGGTAAATGGTTATCACTCTTCGCCTGAAGTTTAACGGGCCAGCCATGTAGTTTGTTATGGGAGATAGCCCCGTAGAACTCAACCGCATTCTCAAGTTTTTGTACCGATACGTTCAGACGCTCAAAGAATAACCCCCACGTCTGCCCCGCGATACGCAATGCTTTAAAACGCCCAGGGTCATTTCGGTTGCTTGACAAACGCAATTCAACACACTCAGATACCAACTGTTGTACACGAGTACGGATCAACCCACGTAAGTGCTCACTATAACAAAACACCTCAACCGCTTCAGGAGGCGATGCATCTTGATGCATTTTCCCTAAAATAGTTTTAAGTGCTTCTAACATGCACTGTTCTCCGCTGAAATGTAGCGTTCTTACCTCATTCCACGAATTACGATACAACAAATCAATACTACCAATCAGGCACTGTTGTGATTCTCCAAAACTGAAAATATCCAGTTTTCTAAAATCAACATGGACGACTTGCTCAGAATATACCTGTGTTGGATCTTTTTCTAAGTTAACAATGATTGCAAGGTGGCGAATTTCACATGGACTATAAAGCGCTTTTGGCGTTGGGGCTGGTAACCTGATAGGGAAATGGCTTGAAACATCGTGCATCAGTTCAAGCAATTTTCGTTCATCACACTGGGATTTCCCATTATGCATGTAAACCTGGGTGGTTTCAGTCAGCAAACCATTAAAATAAGCCCATGCCACTAATTTATTTAAATAGCGGTTATATTCAAGAGGTTGATGGCCAATAATGGCATCAATATTTGGCGCTTGGTTATACAAATACCAGCCGCTACGGTTAGCTCGCCCCTCTGGCACATAAATAAAGGTTAAATGCGCTTCGCTCAAATCAGGTGAGATTTGTGGATTAACTAACGTCACCTTCCCCGGGAGAGCTTCGAAAGCCGCATATAATTTACGGGTTAATACTCCAATATCTTGTGGGCTTGCACTAACACTTAAATTATTTCTACGGGCAAAGCGAATGAGGTTACGATAGCTTTGCATCATCGTATCAAGTAACTCGTTATGTGCTTCACGGACACGCTCAATTTTCCATTGATTGCGTGTATCGAGTATCGACAAACGCTCTGATCCCCATCCCCATGATTCAACCAATTGAGACAACACATCACGGCGCCAACCTGCGCAAGTATTCCCCTCTTCTTCAGATAGTTTTTCGCATACTTTCAGGTAGAAACAACGGCGGATAAGGTCAAGACGGGTTAAATCATTAATTTCAGTCAGGTAACGTGTCACACGCTCTAACATTAAGCAGTATGAGTCCAAGCCATAACACACAATTTCGCCTGCATGTAAATGACGCTTAAACTCCATGGCTAATAATTTACCGTTAGGGTAATCCCATGAATAGGATTCCAGCAAAATACTCTTCAATACCGCTTTATAAGGGGAATCAACACTTTTATACAACTGCCATAGGCTTGCACCGAAATATTCCGCGGCAGAAAGCTCACTTAACCCGCCTAAATCAAGCCATTCGTTCGGTGTTAGCACTCCTTGTGCATATAACCCCATAACATATTCATCGTAATGCTGCTCTTCTTCAACCGGCACCATGGTCCACAGCAAACGTTTACCCGCCATACGTACAGCGGTTCGATAAAATTCATCTAACAATAGGATGTGTTGCGTTGAACCACAGTTTTCCCCACCAATATGCCCACTGGCATGATGGCGAAAACGATTTTCATCGATTAAAAACACAGTGACATCAATCCCTAAAGATGCTGCCCACTGTTCAATTAAGGTGCATTTTTTTTGCAAAAAACGTTTTTCTTCGTGGTCCAACCAAGACGGATGACAAACCCAAACGTCGATATCTGAACACTGGCTTTGCCCAACAGATGAAGTGCTACCCATCGAATAGATGCCTGTAATCGGTAATTCACCGTTCGCTTCAGTTTCAATCACGGGTAAAAAACGTTCAAAAGGCGCTAACCATTTTTTTTGCTCTGCATCAGGAGAGAAAAAGCAGACACCATGAGGGACATTACCTTCAATAAAACCAGGTATCATGGGATGATGATAATGAAACAAGACAGGCAGCAAACTATAAACCTTCGAGAAGGTTTCACTCATAGAAGCTGTTGCACGTTCTAACCGTAATTGGTTTATCGCATCCAGTCTTTGTTTTAAGGTTTCAATATAGAGATACAAAGGTTACGCCTGATTGAATGAAAGTAATACAAACCTGAGAATTTCCCAGCACCCAACAGATAGAGATAGATTTAAAATAATTTTCAAATGGATTGTCGGAAACGTGATCAATTTAACACCTTGCATCAAAAGGGTAAAGTAGATCACATAATTTTACGCGCTTATTTTTGATACAAAATGCTTTTCAACATATTGTATAAAAAGGCTTTTTATTTTTTAATCTGTAAAATATCCCTTGTTTTTCAATGGAATAATTTCTTTTTACCTTATTGTTTAGTAAAACAGCAAAACTGAACGATATTAAGTACAATACGCACAGCGTCTGTGCTTACACGCTTCAACACGAATTAATAGAAAACACAGATTGTTCCACACAAAAAATAGCACGATAAGCTAAAGAAATTGCTTAATAGCTATTCTAGGTCATCTCCTTTTGAATCACTTTCTTGCATCATGGTAGAAAAAGTAAATCGGCTATAAACAATTCAGAGCGCGATTTTGCACCCAGCTGGAAAAAATATCCTTAACATGTTAAAACTAATGCCAATTGTATGGTTAATCTGCGGCATTCTTCGCCAGAGAAAACAGTAAAATGACATCAACAAATATCGTGCGTATTGCAACGCGCAAAAGCCCTTTAGCCCTATGGCAAGCGCACTTTGTCAAAGATAAATTAGAGCAGCTTCACCCAGGCTTACAGGTTGAATTAGTTCCTATGGTGACAAAAGGCGACATCATTCTTGATACCCCTCTTGCTAAGGTCGGCGGGAAAGGTTTATTCGTCAAAGAATTAGAACTTGCCTTGTTGGAAGGACGCGCAGACATTGCCGTTCACTCGATGAAAGATGTCCCTGTTGAATTCCCTGAAGGCTTAGGATTAGTCACGATTTGTGAACGTGAAGACCCGCGAGATGCCTTTGTCTCAAACCACTACGATAACCTTGATGCATTGCCAAAAGGCAGTATCGTCGGGACATCGAGTTTACGTCGTCAATGCCAATTAAGGGAACTCCGCCCTGATTTAGTCATTCGCGACTTACGTGGTAACGTAGGTACACGCCTATCAAAATTAGATAACGGTGAATATGATGCCATTATTTTAGCCGTTGCTGGGTTAAAACGCTTGGAGTTAGACACTCGAATTAAAACGGCTCTTGCACCTGAGCAATGCTTACCTGCAGTTGGCCAAGGTGCTGTCGGTATCGAATGCCGTTTAAATGATAGTAAAACCCGCGAATTACTCGCGAAACTCAATAATGACTCAACATCAACCTGTGTTCTGGCTGAACGAGCAATGAATATGCGCCTTGAAGGCGGTTGCCAAGTTCCGATTGGCAGTTACGCTATTTGGCAAGATGACAAAATATGGCTACGGGCCTTGGTGGGAGCGCCAGACGGCAGTGTGATTATTCGTGGGGAACGACTCGTTTCTCCGAGTGAAGCTAATCAAGCGGGTGTATCATTGGCTGAAGAATTACTTGAGCGTGGTGCAAGGGAAATTCTGGCGGATGTTTACCAAGGAAACCCGCCTGCATGAAGGTGCTTGTCACTCGCCCTGAACCAGCAGGTTCGGAGCTGATCACAGCAATCACCGCCAAAGGGGGAGAAGCCTTCGCCTCCCCTTTAATTCGCATTGGACCCGGTGCTGAATTAAATACCCTTATACCTCAACTTGATAGCCTTACTGAAAATGATTTAGTCTTTCTTTTATCTAAAAATGCAGTCGAATATGCAAATTTAACACTTGAACAAATGGCGCGTAGCTGGTCAGATAAGTTATCTTACTATGGAATTGGCCGCTCTACAGGGCAGTATTTTCAACAAGTAACAGGAAAAAACATAAGTTGGGCTGAACAAGGTGAAACCAGTGAAGTACTACTAACACACCCTGAACTTCAATTTCTCGAAGGGAAAAACGCTCTATTATTACGAGGAAATGGCGGACGAGAGCATCTCGCATCAACATTAAGGGCCAGGGGCGCAAAAATCAGCTATTGTGAATGTTATACAAGGCATCCTGTTTACTATGATAGAACCCTATTCAATCAGCAATGGTTTCAAACGGGTATTACAGATGTTGTGATCACGAGTGGTCAAATGTTAGCCTTGTTAGACGAATTAATCACTGAAGAATACCAAACTTGGTGGTTTTCCCGCCGCCTACTTGTCGTCAGTGAACGGATTGCAGACCAAGCCCGCAGAGGCGGATGGCAAAAGGTCTGTGTAGCTAATAGCGCAGATAATAATGCTTTATTAGAAGCATTAATTTCAATCGATATGGGATGCTAATTTATGACGGAACACGATAAAACAACCGAGACGGTTACCCAAGAAGCTGGTGCAGAACAACAGCACCCAAAAAACAAACCTTCTTCGGAACAAAAACGTTCTGGTCTGATAGGTGGTGTAATTGCTATTGCTATTATCATCGCTATTGGTGGCGGATTATACTATTTTACCCAACAAAGCACTGCCACTTTAGTAAATGAAAACAATGAATTAAAACAAAAATTAAGTGATTTAATCGAACAGCAAAATTCAGACAGGCAACGATTAAACGCTTTAGCTGCGGCTAATGCTGAAATAAAAAGCCATTCTCGTGAATATGAAGAGAATCTCAACCGTCGCATGCAAGAGCTACAAGCGCACGTCACGGCGTTATCCAGCGCTGATGTTAAAAGTTGGCTTCTCGCACAGGCTGACTTTATGGTTAAAATGGCGGGAAGAAAGCTGTGGAATGATCGCGATCCTGTGACCGCAGCGGTTCTATTAAAAAGTGCTGACTCGAGCTTAGCCGAAATGAATGACCCGAGCCTACTCGACATTCGTAAATCAATTAACAGTGATATGGCTAAATTAGCCGCAATCAATCAAATTGACTATGACGGTATTATCTTACGTTTAAACCAGCTCAGTAATGAAGTGGACAACTTACGTTTAGCTGATTTAAACAGCGGCGATGCGAAAAATGAAGATAACGCAGATGTCAGCGAGGATATTTCGGATTGGAAACAAAATTTGGCTCGTAGCTGGAAAAGTTTCGCAAATGACTTCGTCACCGTACGCGCTCGTGATGGCTCAGAAGCCCCGCTTTTAGCTCCAAATCAGGATATTTATCTACGAGAAAACATTCGCTCTCAACTATTAATCGCAGCACAAGCCGTGCCACGTTATCAAGAAGCCACTTACAAACAGTCATTAGAGCAGGCTTCGACTTGGGTAAGAGCCTATTTTGATACTGAGGCGCCTGAAACTAAAGCTTTTCTATCAACCATTGATGACCTAATCAATCAGCCGATTGATATTGATATGCCTGATACTTTAGAAAGCCAAGAAAAGCTAGAAAAAATCATGCAAACACGGGTTCGTAGCTTACTTTCTCAGTCGTCTGACAATGCAAAAGTTAGCGATGGTGCCGTTGATGCCGCAGCGGATGCAACTGAAGCGCCAACAGAAGCCGCAGTTCCCGCCACGGATACGCAAAAAGCGGAGTCAGCTGACAATGCACACCCTTTTGAATCAGCAGAGCCTGCTGGCAATAGGGGGTAATTATGATAAAAGTCTTGATCCTATTTATAGTACTTATTGCAGGGATAATCTTAGGCCCATTATTAGCGGGTCACCAAGGTTATGTTTTTATCCGTACAGATAATTATGACATTACGACCAGTGTAACCAGCCTCGTTTTGGGCTTTATCTTGCTCCAGTTTGTGCTGTTATTCCTTGGTTGGTGCTACCGCCGCTTTATCAGCACGACATCACGTACCCGAGGTTGGGTAAGTGGTCGTAAATACCACAAAGCACATACCCAAACACAAAAAGCGCTGCTGAAATTAGCAGAAGGTGATTTCGAGCAAGTTGAAAAATTAATGAGCAAACATGCTGATTTTTCTCAACAGCCGGTTATTAACTACCTCATGGCAGCCGAAGCTGCTCAACAGCGTGGTGATGAATATCGCACTCACCAATACTTGGATAGAGCTGCCGAAGCCGCAGGAAGTGACCAGCTCCCCGTTGATATCAGCCGTGTCCGTATCCAATTAGCGGAAGGAGAAGTCCATGCTGCCCGTAATGGCATTGATAAACTTCTCGACAAAGCTCCAAGGCACCCTGAAGTGCTGCGCCTAGCAGAACAAGCTTACTTACGCTCAGGCGCCTATCAGTCGCTGATTGAATTACTTCCTGTCATGGCTAAAGTACAGTTACACAATGAAGATGAGCTCGATGCATTGAAATTAAAGGCTTACAAAGGGTTGATGAACCAATATATGGCTGAAGGAGGTAGTGATGGGCTAAAAGCTTGGTGGAAAGCACAACCTCGCCGAGTTCGTCATGAAACCGCATTGCAAGCTTTCTTAGCAGAGCATTTGATTGAATGTGGCGATACTGCAAGTGCAGAAAAAATGATTATTGACGGTTTAAAACAGCAATATGATGAACGCTTGATCCTGTTGGTGCCAAAACTGAATAGCGAACGCCCTGAAGTTATAGAAAAAACCCTTTTACATCTGCAGAAGCAGAACGGTGCCACCCCGTTACTTAACAGTACATTAGGCGTTTTATCGCTACAGCATGCCCAATGGGACAAAGCTGAAAATTACTTTAAAGCCGCTTTAGCTCAACGTTTTGACGTACAAGATGCATCATGGTTAGCTGATGCTTTTGACCGGCAACATAAGCCTAGCGATGCCGCAAAAATTCGCCAAGATGCATTAAACCATTCATTAAAACAAGAACGGAAATAATATTCTTGTTTGGCCTCATCTAAAAACTCCACTCATTTTGGTGGAGTTTTTTTATTCATAAGCTTAACGGCGACTAATCTGACCTTCCCCAATAAAAACGTAAAAACAATTTAAATACATCGCGTTAATCGTATTAAATCATCATAAAAGGAAAATATGAGGTTTATAATTGGCAACATTGCAGGTAAATAATTCAATGTTTAATCAATAATCATTATTTAAGGATAAGGAAAACACACTTCGCTATGTTATAAAATAAACACATAGTGTATAAAGCTTTATATACATCTTTGCTTTGAATGAATTAGGGATATCGATATGAATGTAATTAAAACTATTTGGCGCTGGATTATTGCAACTCCAAACCGTTTACAAATATTCTTTGATCTTCTGCTGTTAGTATTATCACCTTTTGTTTTTATTATGATTATTGGTTTTAATACCGAAGATCTTAGTAAAGACATTTTCATTATTACATTCATTATCCTCTGCTATACCTATATTACTCGCTGGTTCAGTAAATGGTTTAGTAAAGGTAGAAGCTAATAGCTATCTTATTTTCAGCCTCTTAGTCATTTTCTAGGGGGCTAAGTGTTTTGTACAGACAAAAAAAAACACCTGCACAAGACAGGTGTAAAATACAATCAGGTCTACAGACGGATGGTGCCTCACTCAACGTTTCGCCCGTTCGTTGATGGTAAGAGGATGAGCTCTTGATCATCTAAAGTGGACAATAGGCACCGATAATCGGCTTTGCGTCATCTCTGGGTTTATGAAGCTTCGCTGTCATAAGAAGTGAGATGAGCATCTACATATACAATAATGCACAATACGTGCCAACTTTTTTAAAACGGTATTTTTTTAGCTCACTCTTTTGGTCTATTTCCTATCCCTCGGTTTTACACAACTATTTTTCTTCTTGGTAGTAAACCGCTCTATCTTTAAAAAATTCACTAATATGTTGCCCGAAACTTACCACTCTATTTTGTCGCAGTTTAGAGACATCATAAAACAGTTATTTATATTTCCTTATAAATCAACCAGTAAAGTGTCACCTTTTGACGACATTGATATGATGGGTTGTATCTATTTTACGACACAAGTAAGTTAAGCTGCTAAATTAGAAATAAAAACAAGCAATTAACCATACCCCTGTCATTCGTTGAAGAAACGCCCCCGAGTATACTCTAAGCAATTCAAGTTATGGCTAAGTGGCAAGTAAAGATATTCCGATGAGTACGAATAAGTATGTGATTTGGGTAGATGAACGTAGCCAATAACGCTACGGTTTGAAGTGTGAAGTGTGTAAAGTATAAAACGCAAAAAACCCGTCGATTAAGACGGGTTTCTTTAAATTGGTCGGCGAGAGAGGATTCGAACCTCCGACCCACTGGTCCCAAACCAGTTGCGCTACCAAGCTGCGCTACTCGCCGAAATTTTTGTAGTACTTATTAATAGTGAATAGTACTATTACATTTCTTCGTGGTGCGAAAGGGGGGACTTGAACCCCCACGTCCATAGGACACTAACACCTGAAGCTAGCGCGTCTACCAATTCCGCCACCCTCGCAATGTCACAAAAAAATGGGGTGGCTAATGGGACTCGAACCCACGACAACTGGAATCACAATCCAGGGCTCTACCAACTGAGCTATAGCCACCATAACTTCACTTTTTTCAAAGCGTTGCTATATTACTACATACAACGTCATTTTGCCAACCGTAGCGAAGCGCTAAAACTGGTGCGCCCGACAGGATTCGAACCTGAGACCTCTGCCTCCGGAGGGCAGCGCTCTATCCAGCTGAGCTACGGGCGCTTAACGCCGTTGCGGGAGAGGATAGTACGGATTTATCCTCCCGCTGTCTAGTCCTTTTTGAAATAAAAATATCGATTGCTTGCCTTTTATCCATTTCGTTGAGAAAGAGAGCATATTTACCCTCTTTTTCGCTATGCACCTAATAAAAATCTATCAAAACCCCGCCGTTAAACTTTTCCGTTACGGTTATTGAACAGGCGAATGATGAAATAAAGGAGAGAAACACCCCCTAAGAAGATGGCTCCAACGATTAAAGATAAGCGAGTATCTGGGTTAATCGCCATTCCAATCAATACGCAGGCTAAAAAGAGCAAGGTCGCATAGTTAACCCATGGAAAAAGAATCGATTTGAAAGGATGCCCTACAAGTTTTTCTTTGTTTTGTTGACGAAAACGGATTTGGCTAGTCAATAACACCAGCCAAGGCACCATTCCTGGTAACACACTCGCACTATAGACATAAACAAAGACTTTCTCTGGATTCGGTATGATGTAATTCAAGCTTGATCCCGCGACTAAGCATAGGATAGTAAAGCCCACGCAACGTGCCGGTACGCCATTTTTTGTTAATTTCAATAATGAACGAGGCAATTGTTTATTTTGTGCTAAAGCGTACAGCATGCGCCCGCCACTATACATGCCACTATTGCAACCAGATAACGCCGCAGTTAACACCACAAAGTTAATTACCGCCGCTGCGGACACAATTCCCACTTTCGCAAAGGTAAGGACAAACGGGCTACCTTGTGAACCCACTTCCGTCCACGGAAATAGCGTCACTACAATAAAAATGGCGCCTACATAAAAAATTAATATGCGCCATAAAATATTATTGATCGCTTTTTTTAACGTGACTTGCGGATTTTTCGCTTCACCCGCGGTGATCCCTACCAGCTCAACCCCTTGATAAGAGGCCACAACGATACACAAAGCAAATAAAAAGCCTTTCCAGCCCCCGGCAAAGAAACCACCATGTTCAGTGAGATTCGCAAGCCCAATCGGCTCAAAGTTATTACCCAGACCAAAAAAAATCAGCCCTAAACCAATTAAAATCATCACCACAATCGTAGTGACTTTGATCATGGCAAACCAAAACTCAAGCTCGCCATACAGCCGTACAGCGGCTAAGTTCGCTAATGCCACTAATACCACCGCGATAATGGCAAAAATCCATTGAGGCACATCAGGGAACCAATATTCGGCATATACACCAATCGCAGTGATCTCTGAAATACCAACAGCCACCCACATAAACCAGTAGCCCCAAGCAGTCAGGCACCCCCAAAACGGACTTAAGTATTTATACCCAAATGAAGCAAAAGAACCCGTTACAGGCTCAAGAAATAGCATTTCCCCCATTGAACGCATAATGAAGAAAACAAAAATCCCAGCGATGATATATGCCAGTAAAACCGAAGGCCCCGCCCATTTCAGCGTACTGGCCGACCCCATAAATAAACCAACGCCAATGGTTCCCCCGAGCGCGATAAGCTCGATATGGCGCGCTTCTAACCCACGTTGAAGCCCCTGCTGTGGATTTCCCATACATACCCCTGTCAAAATTAGATAATTAAAATGCAGTTTTAATTGAAACTCAGTTAGTAATAATCACTGCAATTATTCGAAAAGTATCAATTAGGCGATTAAAAAAATGCCATAGCCGCAAGATTGAGCACAAACTGATGCGAACATACTTATTTTTGAGGGATTATAGAAATATTTGAAGGAAGAGACCAGCTATTCGGAACCGTGCGAACTGTAAGTAAGCCTGTTAAGCCTACTTACAGTGAGTTAAATTCATTAAAAATAACAATATAAATCAAACTACTACAAAAACTACAGCTTACCACCGTAGTAGTAGCCTAAAAATTTCAGTAATTTAAACTGTCGAGTAATACGGGAAGGTTGAGATAATAAGCGATATAACCATTCTAGACCTAAGTTTTGCCACACTTTCGGGGCGCGTTTAACATGCCCTGTAAACACATCATAAGTCCCACCAACACCCATATATAAGGCATCTGGATACACACTTCGGCAATCCCGCATAAAAATTTCTTGTTTCGGCGACCCCATCGCAACGGTGACAATTTTAGCGCCACTTGCGCGAATACGTTCGAATAATGCGCTTCGGTCTTCAGCGGTAAAATAGCCGTTTTGCGAGCCAACAATGTTCACATTCCACTGCGAGCGTAGTTTGCTTTCTGTTTGCTCTAGAATCTCGGGTTTACCACCCACTAAGAAAACTGGCGTGCCTTCTTTACCGGCCCTTTCCATTAGCCCTTCCCATAAGTCAGCACCAGCGACACGAGAAACTTCAGCTTGTGGGTATTTACGACGGATAGCACGGACAATACTAATTCCGTCAGCATATAAATATTCAGCTTGGCCTAGTAATGTATTTAAAGCCGTATCTTGTTCAGCGATCATCACTTTTTCTGCATTAATCGCAACGAGTGTTCCCGTTTTCGTTTCACCACCAGCAAATAGGTAGTCTAAAAAATGGGCCATATTTTTAAAGCCCCAAATATTATGACCACGAATACTATATTGTGGGATAGATGACTGTGTAACGGATGAAGACTGAGTTGATGACGATTCCATGATACTCCTTTAGCGGCTTTCACGCTGTTGGCTTCTTAAAAAAGAAGCTGTTTTTGTGCGAATAAGCCCTGCACTTTCAAATAACCAATACAGTAATTTTGCTAACACCAGACACAGTCCGAATATTAAGCAGAAGAAAACCACCCGTGAGACGAAAGAATCCACGCCTTCACGAGCCAAAACAATAATGTTGAAAATGGCGCCAAAACAAAATGCCTGCATAATGGCTGCCTTATAGCGATTTGGTTCTTTCAGGCTCATGCCATAGATCCAATCAAACCATTTGATGATAAGCCCCACAACTATAGCTCCGAGGGGTATAAAAATCACCCCGCCCATCACCACCAATGAACCAATCAGTGTTGGAGAAATTGCCAGCCCAGAATGGTTGTTCAGCACTTCCCACGTAAAATAATTGGCAGAGTTCAATACCGTGTCTGGGCGTTCAGGCCAAACCCAAGAAGGAATGAAAACATAAAAGTCACGGATAATCGGAGCTAGACCTTGAAAATCCATCTCATCATAATGGCTTAGTAGTAATGCTAAGTTTTCCCACGGGGAGAATGTATCCCGCGTTAAATACAAGAAAGTGTAATATGCTTCAGCACCACTGACATCTAAGCCATAGCGTTTTAAGGCTAACCAGAACATCCCTACAATACTGGCGACCCCAGCCGCGGCTAGCATCCACAGCGTAATCCAACCTCTGACAATCCCAATAAATAAGAAGAGTGCGAAAGCAATGATGATGTTCGCTCTCGTTCCTCCGACAATAACATAGGTCAAGAAACCAAATGCGACGGTACTAACAAGGAAGAAAATCCAGCGTTTCTGTGTTGGTCGCAAGAAATAAACAATCAACATTGCCGGTATGAAGAAATAGAAAAAGCGTTTTAATGCCACGCCAGAAACCTGGCTGGAGAAAATTTGGCTATAGGATTTTAGCTTAAATAGCAAAAAACCGTTCTGCATGAAAAAGATACCTACTGTCACGACTGCAACCAGTATCAATAACAGACAGGTTAGATTCGTTTCCACTTTGTTCATGCTAAACAACGCACGCCGTGGTGTGTCTGGTTGCCTAGAAAGTCGAGTTTTATAGGCAACATAATAAATCGCATAAAAACTAGTCGCTGCTAGTTGAGCATAAAGTAAATAATCAGCCTTCACAACGGCAACATCAAATTGAAAAACTAACGCGCAGGTTAATGGGAAACCAAAGTAAAACGTCAATAAATACAGCATGGAAAAGAAAATATTGAAGTTAAACCGAGCCCGTAAAAACTCTTTGTATAACAAAGTACCAATAAAAATAATTGATATCAGGTAGACCAGTGCTAAGCCGCCCAATTCCGTCAGCGTCATGCTCGCTCCTCCACGGCACTGAGAACGGCTTTCCAGCCCTCAATAAAGTTGGGAGCAAAAAATTCAATATGGTGTTTATCTAATAGGCTCATTTGGCGCTGAGCTTCATCCACTAGCGGTGTCGTCAGGTTGTCACCATAGAAAAAGACTGGGACATTTTGAGCAGTTAAATCCTGCCAAAAGGTATTTTGACGGCTAATTACAAATGGAATGCCAAATTGGATTAGCAAACAAACGGTGCCAACACCTTGCTGGCGATTAAAAATAAAATAGCCAAGGTCACAGGTTTTGAGCAAATTAAGGTACTCGCTAAATTCCATGCGCTCTTTCAGGATTTCCACTTGCCCTGAGGTAAACTCACTACTCGCAGCCTGTTCAACTTGTTGGATATAACTTTGGTTATTGGCAGGATAGCCCATAGGGACAATAACCTTAACCTCATCACCAAATTGCTGTTTAATCGCACCCAGAGCCTCTACATGGCGATTAGAACGGTCACCTGAGTTACCCAGTAAAATAGTCAATTGAGAGCCTTCACGTACCTTAGGCTCGCTTATTGTCAATGCAGGGTCCATTCGTGTTGGGAAATACAACACTGACGCAGGCACTTTAGGGTTCGACTGGTGGAAATAGCACAAATCCCCACGTGTTGCACACACATGCCCTACTTTTTTCTGCGCTAAACGACGCAAAATATAGAATAACTTAAATTTTAGAACGCTAGACTCTTCATAGAGGTCAGCTCCCCATATATGCCACCAAAACTGGTGGGATTTAATTTGCCCAAATAATAGCGCTAGCCAAATAGGGGCGTTAAATTGCCCATGAAAGAAAAAGCGAGTACGGCGGTCTGCCTTGGCACGCTGTATAACACTATTAGCAATGGCCTGTTTATTCGCAAAAACATCTATTTTTAGCTGAGGATAAGCGTCAACAAGCTGCGCATCATCGCTTACCACCATAAAATGCGGCTTTGATGACGGAGCCATTTCTTGGCAAATGACGTCATTAAAAAACGTCAGTACCGTCTGGTTGTGGTGTGGGAGATTCGATCCCAGTACATGTATTAAGGTTGTCATGCTCGCCTACGGTAAATCAAAAATACGCAACAACATAAAGTAAAATAGACAATATAAGTGGCCATATAAGCCTGAGTTGCGCCTACTGCACCATGTTCAGGGATAAGCCAATGCGCAAAGCCCGTTAATAATATAAACTGACTAACTTCAGTGAGGACATAAAAACGGAATGCGGCTTTGGCAATGACTAAATAGCCAAATACGTACGCCCCCACTTTCAATACATCACCGACTAGCTGCCATGCAAACAGGTCTCTCATTCCGGTAAATTCTTTTGAGAACAGCAACCAAATCGCAAAATCACGTAGTAACCAAACCGTAAAACTCACAACGGCAACGGCAGGTAAAACAAATTTCAATGCCTTAACAATCTCTGCGGAAATTTCATTTTTATGCTGCAAACGCGATAGCGTCGGCAATAAATACACTGAAAATGTCGCGGTAATAAACTGCAAATAGGCATCTGAAATGGTGGTCACACCGGTCCATAACCCCACTTCATCCCAACTATAGGTTTGGGCGAGCAGATTTCGCATCATGATATAAGCGACTGGCAGTGTGACTGCGGTTAGCATCGCCATGACCGTAAATTTGCCTAAATTAGTCGCAATCGCTTTGTCCCATGCTGGCTTCAATGACGATAACGCAAATTGCTTGCGCTTAATTATCATCCCAGCCGCAGGCAGTACTACTAGCGCAGGGACTAATGCTAACCCTGCTAATGCACCTTCATACCCGCCAACTAGATAGCATAAATAATAAGCTATTACACCAATTACACTACCAAAAATAATGGCTAATGCGTTTGCTGATGCGTCTCGGTAACCCTTCAAAATAGCCAGAAAATAGTTCGCATACGCGATACCCATTTGAATTAAGGCAACAATTTGAATAACCGAACTGTATTTTTCGCTATCAAATAACGCCATGCTGATTGGCGCACTGCAAAGCAAAAAGATAAGCGCAAGTAGCGCTGAAAACCCAAGAATAATCGTCGATGAAGTTCCCAGTACTGCACGTAATTTTTGTGAGTCTTGGTGGTGCTCTGCTACATATTTTGTGACGCCATTGAAAATTCCTGCACCTGATAATACCCCTAGTACAGTAATCAATTGGCGGAAGTTACCCGCCAGCCCCACACCGCTGGGGCCAAATGAGACTGCAAATAATTTAACAATTAACAGGCCCACCCCGATTTTAATCAGGGTAGACCCAGCAGTCCAAACCGATGCTTTAGCGAGAGACATTAGGCAAAGAACGCTTTGATTCGCTCAATGACTGTCTGCTGCTCGTCATCAGTCATGTTGTAGAACATCGGTAAACGCACTAGGCGGTCACTTTCTGATGTAGTGTATTTATCTTCACCATGGAAACGGCCAAACTCAATACCTGCAGGGCTCGTGTGCAATGCAACGTAGTGGAATACCGTCAAAATACCATGAGATTTCATGTAATCGTTGAATTCAGTACGCTCTTCAATATCTTTGAGTTTGATATAGAACATATGAGCATTATGTTTTAAGCCTTCCGGCACAGTTGCTAGGACTAAACGCCCTGCATCAACCAGCGGCTGCAACGCTTCATCATAACGTTTCCATAGTAGTAAACGGCGGTCATTAATTTTGTCCGCTTCTTCTAACTGCGCCCATAAGTAAGCCGCTTGCAAATCAGACAACAAGTAGCTTGAGCCGATATCACGCCACGTGTATTTATCGACTTGACCACGGAAAAATTGGCTACGGTTTGTCCCTTTTTCACGGATCACTTCGGCACGGCTAATCAGGTCTTTATCATTGATAAGCGTAGCTCCACCTTCACCGCCTGAAGAGTAGTTTTTAGTTTCATGGAAGCTATAGCAGCCAATGTGGCCGATAGTCCCCAGTGCTTTGCCTTTATACGTCGACATCACACCTTGTGCCGCATCTTCAATCACGAATAAATTGTGTTTTTTTGCGATAGCCATGATGGTGTCCATTTCGCAAGCAACACCTGCATAGTGGACAGGAACGATGGCACGTGTACGCTCAGTGATTGCAGCTTCAATTTTAGTTTCATCGATATTCATGGTATCCGGACGGATATCAACAAACACGATTTTAGCGCCACGTAATACGAATGCGTTAGAGGTCGATACAAAAGTAAAGCTTGGCATGATAATTTCATCACCTGGCTTAGTATCAATCAGGATCGCTGCCATTTCTAATGAGGCCGTACAAGATGGCGTTAACTGCACTTTTGGGCAATTAAATCGTTTTTCCATCCATTCTTCACAACGTTTCGTGAAGCCACCGTCACCACACAATTTGCCACTTTCCATGGCTTGTCTCATATACTCTAATTCAGTACCTACAACGGGTGGTTTATTAAATGGAATCATGTTGTCCCCTGTATAACCAATAGGCGGTACTGGCAATTGCTGCACCGCTACGTGAATAAAGATTTAATGCCGCAACATTACTGATTTGCGTGGCCACATTTAACTGTCTTTTTTGGTGTTCCACACACCAATTAAATGCTGCTGACATCAATTTACGCCCCACACCTTGCCCTTTCGCTTCTGGCATTTTCGCTAGTAGGCCAACCCGTGCCGTTTCTGCATCAAGGTGCCGCAAACTCACGAAGCCCAATACCGCACCAGACGCATCTTTAACCAGTAAACAAGTGTGGTCAAACGTACCCAGAACTGATTTTTCTATCCACAACGCATAAAACTGCCCGCTATCACCATCACGGTACCAAGGTGCTCTAAAGCGGCTTTTGCTAAAGACAGACTCAGCGGCTTGCCGCAACGTAGGGATATCATCCACTTGTGCAACAATAACGTGGTCTTCCGCTGTTAAACCAGCCTTTAAATAAGCATTTTCTGTGCCAATAGTAAGAGCGAAATCGATTTCACCTTCAACAAATGAAAACCCCATACCAGCTAAATCATCAATCAGCTGCGTTTCAGACGCTGCGACTTTTGCTTGCACGATATCGTATTCATCCATTTGATAAGCAAGGAGAGTTTCGAGGTTATCCCCTGTAAAATTCAACTTTGCTGTTGAGCGATGAAAAAATTCGCTCTCCCATGGCAAGCTCTCAATACTGGCGCGGACGGACACGTAATAAATCCTCTAAATATTGCCCATAACCTGTTTTTTTCAGCTGTTGCGCTGAAAAAGCGACTTGTTCGTCTGTCAACCAGCCATTACGCCATGCTATTTCTTCTAAACAAGCCACTTTGAAGCCTTGGCGTTTTTCAACGGTTTGTACAAAAGTACCCGCCTCAATGAGGCTATCGTGAGTGCCTGTATCCAACCAAGCAAAGCCACGACCGAGCAATTCAACGTTTAATTCACCACGTTCTAAATACATTTGGTTAATTGACGTAATTTCTAATTCACCGCGTTCAGAAGGTTTAACTTGTTTTGCAAATTCAACCACTTGTGAATCATAGAAATACAACCCTGTCACCGCCCAATTGGATTTAGGTTTAAGCGGTTTTTCTTCAATAGACAGTACTTTAAAATTATCGTCAAATTCCACAACACCAAAGCGCTCAGGGTCCATCACTTGGTAACCAAAAACGGTTGCGCCTTTTGTGCGCTCAGCGACAGATTTCAATTTTGGGCTAAATGAATGGCCGAAAAAGATATTGTCGCCCAATACTAAACAGCATGAATCACCATTAATGAACTCTTCACCAATGATAAACGCTTGCGCAAGGCCGTCTGGTGATGGCTGTTCCGCATAGCTCAGCTCAATCCCAAACTCATGGCCATCCCCTAATAAACGTTTAAACATCGGCAAGTCGTCAGGGGTAGAGATAATTAAAATCTCACGAACTCCCGCTAACATCAAAACTGAAAGCGGGTAGTAAATCATCGGCTTATCGTAGATAGGCAATAACTGTTTAGAAATACCGCGAGTAATAGGATGCAAACGCGTTCCCGACCCTCCAGCTAATATAATACCTTTCATACTGTCACCTAATTT
The DNA here is from genome assembly GCF_028482485.1 of Providencia sp. PROV116. Classification (NCBI taxonomy): domain Bacteria; kingdom Pseudomonadati; phylum Pseudomonadota; class Gammaproteobacteria; order Enterobacterales; family Morganellaceae; genus Providencia; species Providencia sp. PROV116. The sequence goes on from NZ_JAMPQO010000023.1 coordinate 47,542, forward strand.
CCTAGACCTAAACGTTCACCCGCATAGGAACCGTCTTGTACGCGACGCCACCACGTTTCATTGTTCAAATACCACTGCACCGTTTTGCGAATACCTGATTCGAAGGTTTCTTGTGGCGTCCACCCCAATTCGCGCTCAATTTTCGCAGCATCAATCGCATAACGCATATCGTGGCCCGGCCGGTCTTTCACATACGTGATTAAGTCACGGTAGTGCGCCACACCTTCAGGCTTTTGCGAACGTAGCTCTTCAAGCAGTTCACAAATCGTTTCTACAACGTCAATATTACGGCGCTCATTATGGCCACCGATATTATAGGTGGTGCCAGGTTGCGCGGTTGTAGCAACTAAATGTAGTGCTCGTGCATGGTCTTCAACAAACAACCAGTCACGAATTTGCTCACCTTTACCATAAACAGGCAGAGGCTTACCCGCTAAGGCGTTCAAAATAATTAATGGGATCAATTTCTCTGGAAAATGATACGGCCCGTAGTTATTTGAACAATTAGTGATCATCGTTGGCAGGCCATAAGTTCTTTGCCAAGCACGAACTAAATGATCACTCGATGCTTTCGATGCTGAATATGGGCTACTTGGTGCATAAGACGTTGTTTCTGTAAAGAAACCATCAGGTCCTTCTAAGTCACCATATACTTCATCTGTTGAGATATGATGAAAACGGAAAGCTGCTTTTTTCTCATCATTCAATGCGGACCAGTAATGGCGTGCCGCCTCTAACAGTGTGTAAGTGCCCACAATGTTCGTTTCGATAAATGCCGCTGGACCATCGATAGAGCGGTCAACATGGCTTTCTGCCGCTAAATGCATCACTGCATCGGGTTGATATTTTTCAAAAACGGCATCTAATGCAGCTCTATCACAAATATTCACCTGCTCAAAAGCATAGCGCGGGTTGCTCGCAACCGTTGCGAGGGACTCTAAGTTACCTGCATAGGTTAAACAATCCAGAACCACTGCGCTGTCGTCAGTATTTTCAATAATATGACGAACAACAGCAGAGCCGATAAACCCGGCGCCTCCAGTGATTAAAATGCGTTTCAACGCCATACTCCTTTTGTATCCACAACCCATTTTTGTGGGATTGCAGAACCTTGGATGCCTTTGAACATATTGTGGTCAACTAACATTAAGATCACATCCGCTTCATTAACGGCTTTTTCAATCGAAACTAGCTCAGAAATACCTTTTAAAGAGGTTGGTAATTCGTGAATGTGTGGCTCAACTGCATACGTTTTACCTGGGTTCCAGTTCGCCACCATTTTGGTGATGTGCATCGCTGGGCTTTCACGTAAATCATCAATATTGGGTTTAAATGACAGGCCAAAACAGGCGATTGTCACTTCACTGGCTTTTTTACCCGTTTCCACTAAGCAATCGGCTACAGCCGCTTTTACTTGATCAACAACCCAAATTGGTTTGCCATCATTGACTAAACGAGCGGTATGAATAAGGCGTGATTGTTTTGGATTTTGTGCGACGATAAACCATGGGTCAACCGCGATGCAGTGCCCACCAACACCCGGACCTGGCTGCAAAATGTTAACACGTGGATGGCGGTTCGCGAGGCTGATTAATTCCCACACATTGATGTCTTGCTCAGCACAAATTAATGATAATTCATTCGCAAAAGCAATATTCACATCACGGAAGCTATTTTCCGTTAACTTACACATTTCCGCGGTTCTTGAGTTAGTAATTACACACTCACCTTCAAGGAAAATATTGTATAGCTCACTTGCGCGCAAAGAGGATTTTGGCGTCATACCACCAACAACACGGTCATTTTTAATTAATTCGACCATCACTTGGCCCGGTAACACACGCTCAGGGCAGTATGCCACATCGATATCTGCATCTTCGCCAGCTTGATGAGGGAAAGTTAAATCAGGACGAGCTGCGGCCATCCATTCGGCCATTTGCTCTGTTGTACCTACTGGCGATGTCGACTCAAGAATGACTAAATCGCCTTTCTTCAGCACGGGAGCAACGGATTCTGCGGCTGCACGCACATAGGCGAGATCAGGTTCGTGCTCGCCTTTAAATGGCGTAGGCACAGCAATCAGATAAGCATCCGCAGGTTGTGGCTTAGTAAAGGCTTTCAGGTGGCCTTCTTCAACCGCTTTTTTGACCACGATATCCAGTTCTGGCTCCACAATGTGGATTTTTCCCTGATTAATAGTATCAACGGCATGTTGGTTCACATCGACACCAACCACTTGTTTTTTACGTGATGCAAAGGCGGCTGCTGTTGGTAAACCGATATAACCAAGGCCAATAACAGAAATAGTTTCAAAACTCATAATTTCACCTGATTACTTTTCAATGCTGCAAGAATACGCTGACAAGCATGACCATCCCCATATGGGTTATGTGCGCGGCTCATTTCGTGATATTCCGCGTCATCTGTCAGTAACCGATTAACTTCTTTCACAATTTTTTGTGTATCTGTTCCCACAAGACGAACAGTACCTGCATCAACAGCTTCAGGTCGTTCTGTGGTATCTCTCATCACCAAAACAGGTTTACCGAGAGAAGGCGCTTCCTCTTGAATACCACCTGAGTCTGTTAGAATCAAATAAGCATGGTTCATCAAATAAACAAACGGTAGGTAGTCTTGAGGGCTAATTAAAATAATATTATCAATATCATGCAATATACGCTTAACAGGTTCACTCACATTTGGATTTAAGTGAACAGGGTAGACAACTTGCACGTCTGGATGCGCTTGTGCAATTTCTGCCAAAGCATGACAAATACGTTCAAAGCCACCACCGAAACTTTCACGACGGTGACCTGTGACTAAAATCATTTTTTTATTTGGGTCGATAAACGGATAATTTGCGGCCAGTTTTTCCATCATATACTGGTCGCTCATGACTTTATCACGTACCCACAATAACGCATCAATCACACTATTACCGGTGACAAAAATATGGCTGTCAGGGATTGATTCTTTTAACAAATTTTGGCGTGAATTTTCGGTTGGGGCAAAGTGGTACATCGCTAAATGCCCTGCAATTTTACGATTTGCTTCCTCAGGCCATGGAGAATACAGGTCTCCGGTACGTAACCCAGCTTCAACGTGCCCAACGGGTATACGATGGTAAAATGCCGCAAGGCTAGTTGCCATCGTTGTCGCTGTATCGCCATGAACGAGAACAACATCCGGTTGAAAATCAGCAAAAACGCTTTTCAACCCTTCTAGAATACGACAAGTGATATCCGTTAAATCTTGCCCTGGTTTCATAATATTGAGATCGTAATCTGGCGTGATCTCAAACAGTTTCAGTACTTGATCTAGCATTTCACGATGCTGCGCTGTAACACAGACTTTGGCTTCAAAGTCTGCATCCCCAGCCAATGCATGAACCAGTGGTGCCATTTTAATGGCTTCAGGTCGTGTGCCGAATACAGTCAATACTTTCACAGTGACTCTCTTATATTTATCTTTCGCAGTGAGCTGCTTTTGTAATCTTAATAACTTTATATGCCACTGATGAATTCACCAGTGGCTTATCCCAAAATCAAGATGGGCGGCGGCGAGCAAGTACCACTCCGGCACCTACTAACATCCCTATGGCTCCCCACAGAACCATCATAAAGGCTCGACGAGGACTATCGCGTTTAACAGGCTCTTCTGGAGTTCGTAAATAGCGATATGCTTGAAAATTATCTTGGAGGGTGGGCCCCACGCTCAATGTTGATAACATGGCAATATTTTGGTCGTAATCACTATCGTGATCGGGCCCGGTTGCTTTCAATGTTTCAATCTGTGCTTGTAATAAAGGGGCACCTAACATAAACATTTTAGAATCTGGAATTTCATCCACAGGTGTTGCGCTTTGATTACGTACAATACCTTGTTTTTCAGCAACTTTTAGTGCTTGCTCCAGCGCGTTTAAACGTCGTTCGTAAGCGGCCTTTGCCACCATATCTTCGCGTTTAACCAATGCTTTCATGGATTGCATCTTCGTTGCCCAAGTACCTTTAATTTCATCGTTAAGATTAGTTGTGGCACGTTGGTTAGCAAACTGAGTGTATTGACGTAATAGCTGGTTCGCATCTGCGGATGTTTCCGCCACTAATTTAATGCTATCGGTTAAATTTTTGACTTCATCTGCTGGCGTAAACTCAATATCGTTAATGAGCTCATCCAATAATGCGGCATCTGCTTTAGGGTCATTCTCTAAGCGCTGCTTATAGTAATCCGTAGTTAGCCAAAACTGACGACGTGTATCATAAGAGCCGAGCTGCTTTGTGAATTCTTGATAAGCTTCTTTTGCAATTGTCGGTAATTGCCCTTCTTGTCCCGTATTATTAATACGGGAATCGAGGTTGCGCAGAAACTGCTGCTGAGAATAATAACTTCCCAGATTATTGACGGTTGGTAAATCCGTAATTGCTGTCGCACTCCACTTAGGCTGCATAAAATAGGACGCTCCCAAGGCAATTGCAGCAAAAATAACGGCAAATGCAACGATCCAAATTTTACCTTGCCACAATGAGCGACATAAACCACGGATATCCAATTCCGGCTCTATTGGCGATTGATGCTGACTCGGTTGTGTTTCTGAGTTATTCACTGCACAGAACCTCTATTTTCGTTTTGTCGTTACCGTACTGCTCCTCTACGTGCTCTACGTCTCACTCGCTTAATAAAACGGGCGACTTTCCAAGCTCGTTTGATGCAGTAACCATACATCATAAATACAAGCAAAAATAATGCCAACATTACCCATTCAGGTACAAATGTTAAGTGCTCACCAATAATACCAACACACGCTAAAGCAGCCGCTGATAATGTAATCAGCACAAATGCCCCTTTTGGTGTAAAACCAGAACGCATAATTAAATGATGAATGTGCTGGCGATCAGGTGAAAATGGGCTCATACCTTTACGAATACGGCGATACATAATGGCAACCATGTCCATTAGAGGGATCGCAATAATCCATAAAGCCGTAACTGGGTTAATCGGATGGACTTCCTCTTGCGTCGAAGCCACAAGGATCCAAATAATCGTGAACCCAATCAGTGTACTTCCCGCATCCCCCATGAAGACTTTAAAACGGCGACCTAACACGCCTAAATTTAAAAGAATATAAGGAAGAATAGCTGCAATAAAGGCAAAACACCAAAATGCTAACGCATAGTTACCGTTTTGATATAGCAAAAAGCCGAGAGCACCAAAAGAAACAGAAGATAAACCACCGAGTAACCCGTCAATACCATCAACCATGTTAAAAGCATTGATTGCTGCCCATACTGCAAATAAGGTAACGATATAACCGAATGGGCCAAGTACGAGTTCCCATGGTCCAAAGGCATGACCGAGTGACTCAAGTTTCAATCCTGCCGCTGTCATCATAACAACGGCAACGACTGCTTGAATACCAGCCCTTAATTTCACACTGATATCAAACCTATCATCTAATGCGCCAATAAAGACCAATAACCCCGCACAAGCGATATATAGCCACTTATGAGGAATGTATTCACCTGTAATATAAAATGCAAAACAGATCCCAAAGAAAACGGAAATTCCCCCAACAAGGGGAACTAATCCTACATGTTTCTTTCTGAAATTAGGCTTATCAACCAACCCGATTTTTATTGCAACAACTCGAGCCAGAAAAATAAAAACTAATGAAAACAAGAAAACGTAGAAGAGATTGGTTACAAAGTGTATGGTGTCCACTGTTCGACTCTCTTAATCTTTATATTTAACTTTCAAAACTAAATTTTTTTTGGCAAATGCCGATAAACAAGCAGGAGCCAATGCATTATCATCTTGGTACTGAAATCTGCTATAAGACGAATCTTTATTCATAAAGAAATTCCTGCAACATTATTAGTTCTTACACTTTATTAGGGTGTTTGATTTAATAACGAAACATCCCGTAATTTTATACTGAATAGCTGCAATATGCATGCCATAAAAACAACACTCTAGAATCGAGTTAATCGACTGGTGCTTAAATAAGCACTCGATGATTAAATAATAAAGTGATGAAAATAAATTTAACACTAGTCACAAAACAAATATAAACATAACATTTTTCTTTTGATTCATAATGTTAACATCATATTACTGATATTTTTATAGTGCATTATTAATTTTTAATAAAAACTTCGCCTATTTATTTAACGTTATTTATAAACAAAGTAATAAAACATCATCTTAATCTATTGAAACTAAATCGGCAAAATATTAGGCCTGATTTAATATGATATGTTTTAATTTTTATGAACTAACGCGGTGTATAAAAACAAAAAAAATAGGTACCATAACTGGCACCTATTTATAAAACACAGCGAACCTTAACGGCTAGGCTCTTTTCATAAAGTCAAAGAACTCTTCGTTGGTTTTCGTCATCGCTAACTTACTAATGAGGAACTCCATCGCATCGATTTCGCCCATTGGATGAATAATCTTACGTAAGATCCACATTTTTTGTAATTCATCTTGCGATGTAAGTAACTCTTCTTTACGCGTACCTGAACGATTGTAGTCTATTGCAGGGAACACACGTTTTTCTGCAATTTTACGAGAAAGGTGCAGTTCCATGTTACCTGTACCTTTAAATTCCTCGTAAATAACTTCATCCATTTTCGAACCGGTATCAACCAGTGCCGTTGCAATGATTGTCAGGCTTCCACCTTCTTCAACATTACGAGCAGCACCGAAGAAACGTTTTGGACGGTGTAATGCATTCGCATCCACACCACCGGTTAATACTTTACCAGACGAAGGTACTACGGTGTTATATGCACGGGCTAGACGCGTAATAGAGTCGAGTAAAATGATAACGTCTTTTTTATGTTCAACTAGACGTTTTGCTTTTTCAATTACCATTTCAGCAACTTGAACGTGACGTGCAGCAGGCTCATCAAATGTTGAAGCAATAACTTCACCTTTGACCAAACGTTGCATTTCTGTCACTTCCTCTGGGCGCTCATCAATTAGCAGAACCATCAGAACGCAATCAGGGTAATTGTGTGCAATATTTGCTGCAATATTTTGCAGTAACATTGTTTTACCCGCTTTCGGTGGAGCAACAATCAAACCACGTTGACCACGACCGATTGGAGCCGCAAGGTCCAATACACGTGCAGTTAAATCCTCAGTTGAACCATTACCACGTTCCATACGCAGACGACGGTTTGCATGTAATGGGGTTAAGTTTTCGAAAAGAATTTTACTGCGGGCATTTTCAGGTTTGTCGTAGTTAACTTCATTGACTTTCAGGAGAGCAAAGTAACGTTCACCTTCTTTAGGTGGACGAATTTTCCCTGAGATTGTGTCACCTGTGCGTAGGTTAAAACGGCGGATTTGGCTAGGAGAAACGTAGATATCATCAGGACCTGCGAGGTAAGAACTGTCTGCTGAACGGAGGAAACCAAATCCATCCTGCAATATTTCCAGTACGCCATCGCCGAAAATATCTTCGCCACTTTTCGCATGCTGCTTCAAGATAGAGAAAATAATATCCTGCTTTCTCATACGGGCTAAGTTCTCTAGCCCCATGTTTTCGCCTAACGTAATCAATTCTGATACTGGCGTATTTTTTAATTCGGTAAGATTCATAATGGTGGGTTCTTTAACTCGGGGTAATTCTCGAACTATGAACGTAAATTGACGGCAGCTTATTATTAAGTGCCAGTTTAACTTTATACTGCCCTGTTGCTCACTAATTTTTACCAAAAGCAAACAACAATGCAAAAAAATCTTGTGCTAGCCATTACTAAGATTGCTCTAACATCTGACTGCATCTCATCTTGATGATGTGTGACATATTATTAGAAACACACGCAATATTAGCAATAGTTTTTTGTACATTTAGGACAACATCCATCCCAATATCGCAAATTTAATGGCAGATTAGCATTAAAAAACACATAACTGCTAAGTGCCAACCTTCTCCCACTTCATTTTTACATCCCTATGATATAAAAATATTGAATTTCATTACGTTCGTTTATGCACTATCTTTAATTCATATGAGAGATACATTGAAATCAAAGATATTGAATACGACTATAACTCAATGTCTAAACTTTCAATTTTCATATTTAAAATCATTACGCCATCAGTTTTTGATCAATAACAATCATTACGAAACAATCATCACAATACTGAACTAACAAGCTATATATGTAAGATAAGAGCAATGGAATACAAGGTAATTCATATGGGTGCTATACGAGGAATGAGGATAACTTATCATGCTTAAGTGAAGACGTCTAGCGGCTCTCTAGATAAAATAGATATACCGCTAAACGTTTTAGCTTACATATAACGATAACTTACAGATTTTCGTCTAAAAATTCTTTCAGTTGCGTTTTTGATAATGCACCGACTTTCGTTGCTGCGACTTCACCATTTTTGAATAAAAGCAAGGTCGGGATACCACGAATTCCATATTTTGGAGCGGTACCTGGGTTTTCATCAATATTCAGTTTTGCGATAGTCAGTTTGCCTGTATATTCTTCAGCAACTTCATCAAGAATAGGCGCGATCATTTTACAAGGACCACACCATGCTGCCCAAAAATCGACGAGAACAGGTGAACTTGCGTTCAGAACTTCAGTTGCAAAACTTGCATCAGTTATATGTATAATTTTATCGCTCATGTTGTACTCCAAAGGATCATCTTTTGCAGACTTAGTGTAACATTATTGGCAGCAGTATGCTTTATTTCAAAAGATACACTTTCGTAAACCAACCGTTAACTGATATTCTAACATACTATGAGTAAAGCACACTTGACAGAAAAGAAGTTTTCCGACTTCGCATTGCACCCTAAAGTCATTGAAGCTCTGAATAAAAAAGGCTTCAATTTTTGCACGCCTATACAGGCGTCCACCTTGCCTTTTACTGTCGAAGGCAAAGACGTGGCGGGTCAAGCGCAAACAGGTACAGGTAAAACGTTAGCTTTTTTAACGTCTACATTTCATTATTTATTAACTCACCCAGCTATTGAGGGTAAAAAAGCGAACCAGCCTCGTGCACTAATCATGGCGCCGACACGCGAACTCGCAGTACAAATTTATTCGGATGCTAAAGAGCTAGCTGAGTACACTGGCCTGAAAATGGGGCTAGCATACGGTGGTGACGGCTATGATGAGCAACTTAAGGTTTTACAAAACGGTGTTGATATCCTCATTGGTACAACTGGCCGTTTAATCGACTACGCAAAACAAGGCCATGTCGACCTAAGTGCGATTCAGGTTGTGGTACTTGATGAAGCCGACCGCATGTATGACCTTGGATTTATTAAAGATATCCGCTGGATTTTCCGTCGTATGCCAGGTGCCGCAGAAAGGCTTAATTTGCTGTTTTCTGCAACTTTATCTTACCGAGTCAGAGAATTAGCCTTCGAACAAATGAACAACCCTGAATATGTTGAGGTCGAACCTTTGCAAAAAACAGGTCACCGTATCAAAGAAGAGCTATTTTACCCTTCTAATGAAGAAAAAATGCGCCTGCTCCAAACGCTTCTTGAAGAAGAGTGGCCAGAGCGTTGTATTATTTTCGCCAATACAAAACACCGTTGTGATGATATTTGGGCGCATTTAGCTGCCGATGGCCATCGTGTAGGTTTATTAACTGGCGATGTCGCACAGAAAAAACGACTGCGTATATTAGAGCAATTCACACAAGGCCATTTAGATATTTTAGTGGCAACTGATGTTGCAGCTCGTGGTTTACATATTCCATCAGTAACTCATGTATTTAACTACGACTTACCTGATGACTGCGAAGATTACGTACACCGTATTGGCCGTACGGGTCGTGCGGGTGAAAGTGGAAACTCAATTAGCTTAGCGTGTGAAGAATATTCACTTAACCTGCCTGCTATTGAAGAGTATATCCAACACTCAATCCCTGTTAGTAAATATAACAGTGATGCATTATTGAGTGATTTACCTGCGCCAAAACGCCGCCATCGCCCACGTCCTGGAGGCCCACGTCGTAATTCGAATTCGCAGCGTCGCCACAATGGCCCACGTAACAACCATAAACGTCCAGGCTGAGTAAAAACGATATGCTGAAATCTTCTTCTCTTTATGCCGCCATCGATTTAGGCTCAAACAGTTTTCATATGCTAGTCGTACGTGAAACTGCTGGTAGCATTCAGGTAATCTCTAGGGTTAAGCGCAAAGTTCGTCTTGCCGCAGGTTTAGACAACAACAACCTGCTTTCTGAACAAGCAATGGAGCGAGGCTGGCAATGTTTACGCCTGTTTTCGGAACACTTACAAGATATTCCGAATACACAAATTCGTGTTGTCGCAACTGCGACTTTGCGTTTAGCTAAAAATGCCGATATTTTCATCGAAAAAGCCAGCCAAATTTTAGGAAACCCTGTAAAAGTTATTCAAGGAGAAGAAGAAGCTCGCTTAATTTATCAAGGTGTTGCACATACAACTGGCGGGCCAGATCAACGCTTAGTAGTTGATATTGGCGGAGGAAGTACTGAGCTCGTTACAGGTACAGGCGCAAAAGCGGAGCAACTCTATAGTCTTGAAATGGGTTGTGTAACTTGGCTTGAGCGCTACTTTGGCGATAGAAGTTTAACAGAAGAAAACTTCTCAGCAGCTCAAGCCGCTGCCCATAATGTCATCGCCCCTATTGCAGATGCACTTAAGACACATGGGTGGAAGATTTGTGTTGGTGCATCCGGCACCGTACAAGCGATTCAGGAAATCATGATTGCCCAAGGCATGGATGAACTGGTCACACTTTCTAAATTACAACAGCTTAAGCGTAAAGCCATTCAATGCCAAAAACTTGAAGAGCTTGAAATTGATGGCCTAACCTTCGAACGTGCTCTTGTTTTTCCAAGCGGATTATCTATTTTGATCGCTATCTTTGAAGCATTAGAAATTGATAACATGACACTCGCTGGCGGAGCACTTCGTGAAGGACTTGTCTATGGCATGCTACAGCTTCCTATTGAGCAGGATATTCGCGCTCGTACCGTTCGCAATATTCAGCGGCGCTTCCAAGTCGATATCGAACAAGCAAGCCGAGTTCGTCAACTTGCAGAATATTTTTATTTACAAGTCGCGAAAGATTGGGGCTTAGATACACGTTGTCGTGATTTACTATCCAGTGCATGCGCGTTACATGAAATTGGCTTGAGTGTTGATTTCCGTAAAGGCCCCGAGCACGCTAGCTACCTCATAACACACCTTGATTTACCTGGTTTTACCCCAGCTCAAAAGCGGTTACTTGCTGCATTATTGATAAATCAGCAAGGCCCTGTTGATTTAACGCCATTAAGCCAACAAAATGCGCTCCCTATGCAGCATGCATATAATTTATGTCGTTTACTTCGCCTTGCCATTATTTTTGCGAGCCGTAGACGTGATGACACCTTGCCAGCACTAAGGCTTAATGTGAATGCACAAAGGCTAACCATCACGCTGCCTTATCGTTGGTTATCCGATCACCCTCTACGAGCGGAAAATTTACAGCAAGAAGTTCAATGGCAGGGCTATGTAAATTGGGCTTTAGAGTTGGAAGAACGTAATAGTTCAAATTGATAATATTTTCCACACTAGACCTACTCTAGTGTGGAAATTCAATTAGTTGCGGTTACTCACTTTTTTTATTTAACCCTAAACGCGCTTTAATATCGGCTAAAGCTGATTGCCCCTTCTGCATACGTTCCTGCGCACTAACCACTTTACGCTGCTGCTCCCATTGTAAATCATCTTGAGGCAATTCAAGGAGAAAACGGCTTAATTCAGGACGGATCAACTCACCATATTGGCGACGCTCACGACAATGAGAAAAGAATAGCTCTCTTTGCGCCCGCGTAATTCCTACATAAGCTAAACGGCGTTCTTCATCAATATTGTTTTCATCAATACTACTTTGATGTGGTAGCAGCCCTTCCTCCATGCCAACCAAAAAAACATAAGGAAACTCAAGGCCTTTAGAGGCATGTAACGTCATGAGCTGAACTTGGTCTGATTCTTCATCATCCTCACCACGCTCCATCATATCGCGCAGCGTAAAACGTGTAACCACTTGGCTCAATGTCATTGGGTCATTGAGCTCATCGCCTTCAACCATTTCACTCATCCATGTGAATAGTTGGTTGACGTTTTTCATTCGCATTTCGGCAGCTTTAGTACTGGTCGACGTTTCATATAGCCAGCTTTCATAATCCATTTCACGCAGTAAGTCACGCACCGCAATTAAAGGCTCACGCTCCGACGTTCGTACAATACTGTCCATCCAATGAGTGAAACGCTGTAATGCTTCTAATCCTTTGCCTTTTAAGATTTGTTCAAGCCCTAAATCAAAGCTGGCTTGATATAAACTTTTACCCCGCTGGTTTGCCCACTCCCCAAGTTTTTGGATAGTTTTAGGGCCAATTTCTCGACGCGGAGTATTAACAATACGCAAGAATGCACTATCATCTTCGGGGTTAGTAAGCACTCGCAAATAAGCTAACAAGTCTTTGATTTCAGGGCGAGAGAAAAATGAAGTCCCCCCTGAAATCCGATACGGAATACGGTTTTGCATCAACATTTTTTCAAAAATACGTGATTGATGGTTGCCACGATACAAAATGGCGTAATCTTTATATTCCGTCTTATTAATAAAGTGATGTGCGATAAGCTCCCCAATCACTCTTTCAGCTTCATGATCTTCATTATTCGCGGTCAGGACTTTAAGTGGCGCTCCATACCCTAATTCAGAAAATAATTTTTTTTCAAATACATGAGGATTATTGGCAATTAAAATATTCGCCGCTTTTAAAATTCGTTCTGATGAGCGGTAATTCTGCTCAAGCTTAATGACATTTAATTTAGGGAAATCTTGATTCAATAAAACCAAGTTTTGTGGCCTTGCTCCACGCCATGAATAGATTGACTGATCGTCATCGCCCACAACCGTAAACCTTGCTCGCTGCCCCACAAGCAATTTAACCAACTGATATTGACTCGTATTGGTATCTTGGTACTCGTCCACCAGCAAGTAACGAATTTTTTGCTGCCAACGCTCGCGAACTTCTTCATTTTGGTATAACAACAAGGTAGGCTTGCTGATTAAATCGTCAAAATCCAGCACATTGCAACTTTTCAGATGAAGTTCATAGCGGCGATAACACTCCGCAAAGTGATGCTCTTTCTCACTCCGTGCTTGGCCTATCACTTGTTGTGGCGAGATAAGATCATTTTTCCAATTTGAGATCGCTGAGATCAATTGTTTGAGTAAGTCTTTATCCTCTTCCAATAAATCAAAGGTAAGTTCTTTCAATAATGCCATCTGATCTTGGTCGTCAAATAGCGAAAAATTGGCTTTAATACCCAGCGCTTTATATTCACGCTTAATGATTTCCAACCCTAATGTATGGAAGGTGGATATGATCAAACCGCGTGCTTCTTTTTTCCCCAAGGTTTGAGCCACGCGCTCTTTCATTTCCCGCGCCGCTTTATTGGTGAAAGTCACCGCTGCAATTTGTCGAGGCTGATAACCGCATTGGCGAATTAAATGCGCAATTTTATTCGTGATAACACGCGTTTTACCTGACCCAGCCCCAGCTAACACAAGGCATGGACCCTCTACATATTCAACTGCCTGCTGCTGGCTTGGGTTTAATCGCATGGTTTTCTACATCACTTAGTTATTCAAAAAGGAATTCGCTACAGATTGTAGCAGAAACCGACCCAACTCTTGAGCAACGATCTTCTCTATTTATAAAAAACAAAAAACCACATCATTCATCAGAAAGATGTGGTTTTGTTCTTTTTCTTTTATACCACCAATACATTTTTCTAAACTATTCGCGTTAGAGGAAGGCGGCAAAGGAGGCTATCCCAAGGAGTATACACGAGTATGTGACTTGGGTAACCGAGTGTAGCCAACGCACCTATCACGCGAAGAGCGACGAAAAATTAGGTTATCCCAAAGAGAATACACAAGTATGTGACTTGGGTAACCGAGTGCAGCCAACGCGCCTATCACGCGAAGAGTGACGAAAAATGAGTTAGCCGACCGCAATCTTCTTCATATCCGTCATATAACCACGTAACGTCTTACCGATTTTCTCGATAGGATGGTTACGGATAGCTTCGTTGATATCACGTAACTGTGCGTTATCAGTGCCATTATCTGCAACTGGTTTCGCTAAATCACCCGCTTGTAATTTCGTCATGAATTCTTTCAGCATTGGCACAGCTGCAAATGAGAACAGATAGTTACCGTATTCTGCTGTGTCTGAAATAACCACGTTCATTTCATATAAACGCTTACGAGCAATGGTATTTGCAATCAGTGGTAACTCATGCAGGGACTCATAGTAAGCTGATTCTTCTAAGATACCCGCTTCTAACATCGTATCGAACGCTAATTCAACGCCCGCTTTAACCATAGCAACTAACAAAACACCGTGGTCAAAGTATTCTTGTTCGGCAATTTTCCCTTCATATTCAGGGTAATTTTCGAATGCCGTTTTGCCTGTCTCTTCACGCCATGTCAGCAAGTTTTTATCATCATTTGCCCAGTCTGCCATCATGGTTGCAGAAAATTCGCCTGAAATGATGTCATCCATATGTTTTTGGAACAATGGCGCCATGATAGTTTTCAGTTGCTCAGATAATGCATAAGCACGAACTTTTGCAGGGTTAGACAAACGGTCCATCATCAGTGTGATACCACCTTGTTTCAGCGCTTCGGTGATAGTTTCCCAACCAAACTGAATTAATTTACCTGCATAGCCTGGCTCAACACCGTCAGCAACCATTTTATCATAGCTCAGTAATGCGCCTGCTTGTAACATACCACACAGAATAGTTTGCTCACCCATCAGGTCAGACTTAACCTCTGCAACAAACGAAGACTCCAGAACACCGGCACGGTGGCCACCAGTCGCTGCCGCCCATGCTTTAGCAATCGCCATCCCCTCACCTTTCGGGTCATTCTCTGGGTGTACTGCAATCAGAGTTGGAACACCAAAACCACGCTTGTATTCTTCACGAACTTCGGTACCTGGGCATTTTGGCGCTACCATCACAACAGTAATGTCTTTACGAATTTCTTCACCAACTTCAACAATGTTGAATCCATGTGAATAACCCAGTGCTGCACCTTGTTTCATCATAGGCTGAACAGCACGAACAACGGCTGAATGCTGTTTGTCCGGCGTTAAGTTAACAACCAAATCAGCGGTAGGGATCAATTCTTCATAAGTGCCAACTTTGAAGCCATTTTCTGTCGCTTTACGCCATGAAGCACGTTTCTCTGCAATTGCTTCATCACGTAATGCATAAGCAATATCTAAACCTGAGTCACGCATATTCAGGCCTTGGTTCAAACCTTGTGCCCCACAACCGACGATGACGATTTTTTTACCTTTCAGGAAACCCGCTTCATCCGCAAATTCTTCGCGCTGCATAAAACGGCACTTACCTAATTGAGCTAACTGCTCACGTAAATTCAATGTGTTAAAATAATTCGCCATTGTCATACTCCATTGTTCTGTTGTGTTCGTTATGTCAGGCAACAATTTTGCCTGTCGCTCATTTTGAGCGTTTATGGATTTACTATATGCGATGTTTCGCATTGCTTAAATTGATATATTAACAATACAATGTTGCAATATCTGCAACGTCATTAGTTATGTTATTAGAGGGCAAAATGGACATTCGTGATCTCAAGCTTTTTTTGCATTTAGCACAAAGCTGCCACTTCGGGCGCACATCTAAAGCGATGCATGTCAGTCCTTCCACATTGTCTCGCCAAATACAACGCCTCGAAGAACAGCTTGGTCATCCGCTATTTGTGCGAGATAACCGCTCAGTCAAATTGACTCAAGCAGGGGAGCACCTTAAACAATTTGCCCAACAAACATTATTGCAATATCAACAACTACAACATGCTCTCAATCAGCAAAGCCCATCACTTAGTGGGGAACTGCATCTTTTTTGCTCAGTTACGGCAGCTTATAGTCATTTACCCGAAGTTTTAGACAAATTCCGTGCGCTACATCCACTAGTTGAAATTAAACTCACGACAGGTGACGCAGCTGATGCCGTTGAAAAAGTGGAAACTCATGAGGCTGATCTTGGTATTGCAGGGAAACCCGAGCGCTTACCCGATAACGTCCGTTTTGCAAAAATCGGCGAAATCCCTCTCGTTTTGATTGCCCCATCACTACCCTGTGCAGTACGAAGCATGGTAACAGAGGCTGAACCTGATTGGTCTACCGTCCCTTTTATCCTGCCTGAGCACGGCCCATCCCGTAAACGTATCGAGCTCTGGTTCCGTCGCCATAATATCAATAACCCTGTCATTTATGCGACGGTCTCAGGCCATGAAGCTATTGTATCAATGGTCGCTTTGGGGTGCGGTATCGCCTTAATTCCCAGTGTGGTTGTTGATAACAGCCCAGAACCCGTACGCAGCCGTATTTCACAGCTCGATAATATTTCAATGGTAGAACCTTTTGAGCTCGGCGTTTGCCTATTAAGCAAACGCCTGAGTGAACCATTAATTAAAGCATTTTGGGAATTACTCCCAGACAACTCAATCTAAGGTTCTTTGGTTATCTTGTGGCGCTAAGAAAAAGCGGAAAGAGGGGTTTCCTGTTTCATCATGATATTCATAACCTAGCGCATCAAGATGCCTATCAAAACGCACTTCTGGCCCAGCCAGTTCAAATGCCGCCAGCACACGTCCATAATCTGTACCATGGCTACGGTAATGAAATAACGTTATATTCCAATGAGTCCCTAGGGTTTCTAAGAATCTCAACAATGCACCTGGAGACTCTGGAAATTCAAAGCTATATAACCTTTCGTCTAATGGCTTTGATGGACGCCCACCAATCATATAACGCACATGAAGTTTTGCCATTTCATCATCTGATAAATCATCGACTTCATAGCCGTTACTTCTAAGCTCTTGGATAATCTCCGAGCGCTCGCCATCACGGCCACTTAAACGCACCCCAACAAAAATACATGCGCGTTCAGGGTCCGCATCCGTATAGCGATAATTAAACTCCGTAATGGCTCGATGGCCTAATAACTGGCAAAAACGTAAGAAGCTGCCTTTTTGCTCAGGAATGGTGACTGCGAGTAAAGCTTCTCGTTGTTCACCAATTTCACAGCGTTCAGAAACATAACGCAGCCCATGGAAATTCATATTCGCACCGGACAAAATATGCGCTAAACGTTCACCTTTAATGTTATGCTGCTGTACGTATTTTTTTAATCCGGCCAATGCTAAAGCGCCCGAAGGCTCTGCTATCGCGCGAACATCTTCAAAAATATCTTTCAATGCAGCACAAATGGAATCACTATCAACAGTGATAACATCGTCAACATACTGCTGGCACAACCTGAAGGTTTCATCTCCAATACGCTTTACTGCCACCCCTTCTGCGAATAGGCCAACACGTGGTAAATCAACAGGATGCCCAGCCTCTAACGCGGCTTTTAAACAAGCGGCATCTTCAGACTCCACACCAATGATTTTAATTTCAGGCATTAACTGCTTAATAATCACAGCAACGCCTGCAATTAACCCACCGCCACCTACAGGAATAAAAATTCGATCTAAATGCACATCCTGTTGCAATAGCTCGAGAGCTATCGTAGCTTGCCCAGCAATCACTGAAGGGTGGTCAAAAGGTGGAACAAAGGTATAGCCATCCTCTGCGGCCATTGCAATGGCTTTCGCTTTCGCTTCATCAAAATTAGCGCCATGTAAAATAGCTTCACCACCAAAGCTTCGTACTGCATCCACTTTGATATCCGCTGTCGCAACTGGCATGACTATTTTTGCTTTCACACCAACACGATTTGCTGATAACGCAACGCCTTGAGCGTGGTTCCCCGCAGAAGCTGTCACCACACCTTTGCTTTTTTGCTCTTCGGTTAAATTTGCAATCATGGCGTAAGCCCCACGAAGCTTAAAGCTATGTACTGGCTGCCTATCTTCACGCTTGACTAAAATGGTATTCCCCAAGCGTGAAGATATTTTATCCATCTGTTGAAGAGGCGTTACTTGCGCAGCTTCATAAACCGGCGCACTCAGCGCCGCTTTTAAGTAATCTGCTCCGGTTGGGGCAACCGGTAATGGTTTTGCTGCTGCCACAATCAGCCCCCTAATTTCGACTTGTCACGAACAGCACCTTTGTCTGCACTCGTCGCCAATGAAGCATAAGCGCGCAGAGCAAAAGAAACCTCACGCTGACGATTACGCGGAGTATAAGCTTTATCGCCTCGAGCTAATTCCGCTTCACGGCGTTGATTCAGCTCACTTTCACTAACATCCAGCACCATCGTTCTTTTTGGAATATCGATATCAATAATATCGCCATCTTGAACTAATGCGAGTAAGCCACCACTCGCTGCTTCTGGTGAAATATGACCAATAGAAAGCCCTGAGCTACCGCCAGAGAAGCGACCATCTGTTATCAATGCACAGCTTTTGCCTAATCCCATTGATTTCAGGTATGAGGTTGGGTACAGCATTTCTTGCATGCCCGGACCACCCTTAGGCCCTTCATAGCGAATAACAACCACATCTCCTTCAACGACTTTGCCACCCAAAATAGCTTCTACTGCGTCATCTTGGCTTTCAAAGACTTTGGCAGGGCCACGGAATGTTAAACTGCCTTCATCAACTCCAGCGGTTTTAACAATACAACCATCTTCTGCAATATTTCCAGACAGGACAGCCAGTCCCCCATCCAAACTATACGCATGCTCAATACTACGGATACACCCATTCTCACGGTCAGTATCCAATGACGGCCAGCGGCAATTCTGTGAAAAGGCTTTTGTTGTACGGATACCAGCAGGGCCCGCGGAAAACATTGATTTAACGGCCTCATCCTTTGTTAACATCACATCATATTGCGCTAATGTTTCTTGGAAGCTCAGACCTAAAATATTCGTCACGTTTTCTTGCAATAAACCTGCACGGCTCAGTTCACCTAAAATACCGATGACACCACCAGCACGGTGAACATCTTCCATATGGTATTTTTGTGTACTCGGTGCAACCTTACACAAATGTGGGACTTTACGTGATAAACGGTCGATATCATCCATGGTGAAATCGATCTCTGCTTCTTGAGCTGCTGCAAGTAAATGCAGGACTGTGTTAGTTGAACCACCCATGGCAATATCCAACGTCATCGCATTTTCAAATGCAGATTTATTAGCGATATTGCGTGGTAACGCACTTTCATCATCTTGTTCGTAATAGCGTTTGGTTAATTCAACAATGCGCTTACCTGCATTGATAAATAAAGTTTCGCGGTCTGCGTGAGTCGCTAACAATGAGCCATTTCCTGGCTGAGATAACCCAAGCGCCTCAGTTAAGCAGTTCATTGAGTTTGCAGTAAACATTCCTGAGCAAGAGCCACACGTTGGGCATGCTGAACGTTCTATTTGCTCACTATCTGCATCACTCACATTAGGGTTAGCCCCTTGAATCATGGCATCAACTAAATCGAGCTTGATGATTTGATCTGAAAGCTTGGTTTTACCTGCTTCCATTGGACCGCCCGAAACAAAAATAACCGGAATATTCAGACGTAATGACGCCATCAACATGCCTGGGGTGATTTTATCGCAGTTTGAAATACACACCATGGCATCCGCACAGTGTGCGTTCACCATATATTCAACAGAATCCGCAATTAATTCACGGGAAGGTAAGGAATACAACATTCCGCCATGTCCCATGGCAATCCCATCATCAACAGCGATTGTATTAAACTCTTTCGCAACACCACCTGCATTTTCAATTTGCTCTGCAACTAATTTGCCTAAATCACGTAAATGTACGTGGCCTGGAACAAACTGTGTGAATGAGTTAACAACAGCAATAATGGGCTTTCCAAAATCAGCATCGGTCATGCCTGTTGCACGCCATAATGCACGAGCCCCAGCCATATTACGACCATGAGTTGTTGTTGCTGAACGGTACTTAGGCATATCTTTAACTCCCGTGTTTAAAACAGGCGGGGAACGTCCGCCTGTAACATCTATTTAAATTTAATTATTAAGGGTTTACTGGATCTAACCAGCCCCATTTATCTTCTGTTGTACCATCAAATAAGCCAAAGAATGCCTGCTGAATTTGCTTGGTTACTGGGCCACAACGGCCAATGCCAACTTGGATACCATCAACACTACGAACCGGAGTGATCTCTGCAGCGGTTCCTGTCATGAAGACTTCATCAGCAAGATAGAGAGATTCACGTGATAGTGTTTGCTCACGTACTTCGATACCCAAATCTTTTGCTAAAGTTAAAATTGCATCACGCGTAATACCTGGTAATGCAGATGATGTGAACGGAGGTGTATACAGGATGCCATCTTTCACCTCAAAAATATTTTCCCCAGCACCTTCGGAGAGATATCCGTGAACATCTAATGCAATACCTTCTTGGTAACCATGGCGACGAGCTTCGCTACCAACTAGTAGAGAAGATAAATAGTTGCCACCTGCTTTTGCCCCTGTAGGAATGGTGTTTGGTGCAACACGATTCCAAGAAGAGACCATCGCATCAATACCTTGGTCTAACGCTTCTTCACCTAAATACGCTCCCCATGGAAAAGCGGCTAAAATCACATCGGTGTTATAACCGTCTGGAGGGTTAACACCCATACCAACATCACCAATAAACACTAATGGACGAATATACGCACTGACTAAGTTATTTTTACGCAGAGTTGCACGACATGCTTCCATTAACTCTTCCACGCTGTAGCTGACAGGCATACGGTAAATTTTTGCTGAATCATGCAAACGTTGCATATGCTCACGGTGGCGGAAGACCACAGGACCTTTGTGCGAGTCATAACAACGGACACCTTCAAACACTGATGTACCATAGTGCAGAGCATGAGACATAACATGAACCTTTGCATCAGCCCATGGCGTCATTTCACCGTTAAACCAAATAAAGTCAGCTTTCTTAGTCATTTGTATATTCCTTACATTGCACTTTGTGTGCGTAATAGTCGTGATTCTTGTTGTAGTACTTCAACTTCTGTAATGTCCGAAAGCTTGGTTAACTGTGCACAAAGCTGGGTTAATGGCCTTTGACTACTTACAGTAAGTTCAATATTAACATTGTCGCCGTCTGTCGATTGTCCCATATTCATGGCATTAATACGAAATCCACGATGGCGAGTGACCCTTAATATACGCTCTAAAACCTCAGGACGGAAACGGGCCAATATCGAGATTTGGTGTTGCATCATAATGGTTTCTCCATCATTTTTTCATTACTAGCCCCAGGCGGAACCAACGGCCAGACGTTTTCTAGTTCATTAATTGATACCTGTAATAAATAGGCACCTTCGCTATTAAGTAATTCATCTAATGCCGCATTAACTTCCGACTTATCTGTGATCCGTTGGCCTTTAATACCAAACGCGCTGGCTAATGCCACAAAATCAGGGTTGTCTGTTAAAATAGTTTCGCTATAACGCTGTTCGAAAAACAGTTCTTGCCACTGGCGAACCATGCCTAAGCGCTGGTTATCGATTAAAAGAATTTTTACAGGAAGTTGCTTACGTTTGATGGTTCCCAGCTCTTGGACATTCATCATGAATGAGCCATCTCCTGATACACAAACAACCGTATCTTCAGGCCTAGCAACCTGTGCCCCAATTGCCGCAGGGATACCAAACCCCATGGTTCCAAGCCCACTTGAGGTTAAGAAATTTTCAGGGCCATCAACGGTGATATGTTGTGCCGACCACATTTGGTGTTGCCCTACATCGGTAGTAACAACCGTATTTGGCTGCATTTTATCCGACAGTTGTTTCAGTAACAGTGGTGCATAAATAGGCTCACCAGGATGGTCATAACGCCAACCGAATTCTTTTTTAAGTTGCTGAACTTCCTGCAGCCAAGGTGCTATTGATTTTTTAAGCATTAATTCAGGTAGTAATACTTTTGCATCACCATGCAACGCAACATGCGTTTGACGTAATTTGTCCAATTCTACGTGGTCTATATCGATATGAATCACTTTGGCGTTCGGTGCAAAAGTATTTAACTTACCTGTTACCCTATCATCAAAACGAGCACCAACAGCGATGAGTAAGTCACAGCGCTGCACAGAAATATTGGCCGCTTTAGTACCGTGCATACCTAACATGCCTAAATAGTTTTCATCTAAAGGGCTCACAGCACCAAGCCCTTTTAATGTTGCAACTGAAGGAATACCTGTAAACTCAATAAATTCGCGTAATTCTTTTACGGCACCTGACATTCCAACACCGCCACCAACGTACAACATAGGCTTTTCTGATTGCTCTAATAGCATTCTTGCCTGTTGAATTTCTGATAAAGGTGACGTGACTTCTTGCTCTACCGGCATTAAAAACGGAGACAACTCAGCGTGTTGTAGCTGAATATCTTTCGGAATATCAATCAGTACAGGGCCTGGTCGCCCACTATTTGCGATTGCGAAAGCCTCAGCAAGAATGCGAGGTAAATCCTCGATGTCTTCAACCAAAAAACTGTGCTTAGTACAAGCTAGAGACAACCCTAAGACGTCGATTTCTTGAAAAGCATCGGTTCCAATAAATTCAGAAGCGACTTGACCAGTAATGGCGACAACAGGAACAGAGTCTAATAATGCGTCCGCTAGCCCCGTGATAATATTTGTTGCACCAGGACCAGATGTTGCAATACACACCCCTGTCTTTCCTGTTGATCGTGCATAACCAATTGCCGCGATTACAGCCCCTTGCTCATGTCGACACAATAAATGCTCAACTCCACCATCATACAATGCGTCATAAACTGGCATAATTGCACCACCAGGATACCCAAATACGGTATCAACTCCCTGTGTTCGCAATGCTTGAACTAACCATTGTGCTCCGTTCATGCTTTATCTCCTGTCTGTCTACTTTATCTATTTGTATTTGTTATGTTTTATTTAGTGTGCTTGCATCAATCAACATTTATATCAAAAAAAACCCCGCGCCTTTCGGTGCGGGGTTCTCGTGAGATCTGGCTGTTATTTTAGCCTTCGTCGTCCAAGTGCAGCCCCGCACGGTGGGATAATAATCACCACCACGCTAATAATAATTAGGCTAACTGCTTGGATAAATGCGTTCATGTGTTTTACTTTTTCAATGTTCTTAATCATCTATTATTTAGAGTTATCATTTTAAAGGCGTTTTGACAACTTTTATTTAATTTATTTATTTTCAAAACATTAAATTACTTTAAAATCATATAATAACAATGAAATTAGCATTATAAACTACTTAAATAGCCATTCTTCAGTAAAATTCAATAGAATACATAGCATAATCAGCTACATCATCCATATTAGTCATTTGGCACCATTAAAACTCACCCCACATAATTAATTACTTTTTCTTATGAATAACCAAGCTCGGCATAGTATCCTCGCTTCATGAAACTAACACAATCCCAGTTATAACCTAGCTTCGAAGCCACTCGTAGTAAATTGAAACAACTCAGTAACTAAGTAATTAAATTATCGAGCGGTTTCGCAAACATGTTATCTATTCAAGATAAATCAAATTATTTTTAGCAGAATATTACTCTGTAAATAATATTGGAGGGCTCATGACATTAGCGATTGTTTACACTAGAGCATCAATTGGGTTAGAAGCACCTCTTGTTACTGTTGAAGCACATATTAGTAATGGGCTCCCAGGTTTAACACTCGTTGGGCTACCAGAAACGGCCGTAAAAGAAGCAAGAGATAGAGTTCGAAGCGCTCTACTAAATAGCGGATTTGAATATCCAGCTAAAAAAATGACGGTTAATTTAGCTCCAGCTGACTTACCAAAAGAAAGTGGTCGGTATGATCTTGCAATCGCGATTGCCATACTCGCATCATCAGGACAGCTCCCCCACGAGCCATTAAAACAGTATGAATTTTTAGGTGAACTTGCTTTATCAGGCGATGTTCGCTATGTTAGCAGTGCTATTCCTGCCGCCCAATCAGCATTAAAACAACAACGCTCCTTAATACTATCTATGGAGAATCAACATCAATTAGGCCTACTCTCAGATAATAGCGTTTATTTCGCAACATCCTTATTGGAGCTTTGTCATTTTTTACATAACAAAAACACATTGCTTTGTAATCAACAAATTCACCAAGCACCTCTCTCAATCAAGCAAGAAGGTGATATTAACGATATCATTGGCCAAGAACATGGTAAACGAGCATTAGAAATCTGTGCCGCTGGTGGGCATAATTTACTCTTATTGGGTCCGCCAGGAACAGGAAAAACGATGTTAGCCAGTCGGCTAATGACTTTACTTCCCCCATTAACCTCTCAGGAAGCGTTAGAAGTTGCTTCATTACATAGCTTGAGTGAAAATACAAAAGAAGACATGAATTGGCCGATAAGGCCTTTTAGAGCGCCCCATCATAGCGCATCAATTGCAGCTTTAATTGGCGGTGGCTCTCTTCCCAAGCCTGGCGAGATCTCACTTGCACATCACGGTGTTTTATTTTTAGATGAATTACCAGAATTTAGCCGCTCAGTACTCGATTCTTTACGAGAACCACTAGAATCCCGAAAAATTAGTATTTCTCGAGCAAAAGCAAAAGTTTGCTATCCCGCTAGTTTTCAGTTAGTTGCAGCTCTAAACCCTAGCCCAACAGGTCATTACCAAGGAGAAATGAGTCGTTCAGCTCCTTCCCGTATCCTACGTTACCTTTCACGCATATCAGGGCCTTTTATTGACCGGTTTGATCTCTCTATAGAAATTCCATTGTTACCTCTCGGTTCATTGAGTAGCCAAACCAATCAAGGTGAAACAAGTGAACACGTCAGACAAAGAGTTATCGAAGCCAGAAATAGGCAACTTAGGCGAGCCGGAAAAATTAATAGTTTACTAACGCCAAGAGAAACCACACAATTTTGCCTACTAACCGCAAAAGATGCATTATTCTTAGAACATGCATTAAATAAGTTAGGTCTTTCCATCCGAGCTTGGCACAGAATATTAAGAGTTGCCAGAACAATAGCCGACCTTAATGCCGCAGAAACTATTGAGCGTTCTGATTTATTAGAAGCTCTAGGGTATCGAGCGATGGATAAGTTATTGCTTCATTTGCAAAAACAAGTAAGCTGAGAAGAATGGACAGATAACTACTTTATTATCTCGTAAAAATAAAGGGACCGTAGTCCCTCTTATTATACGATGATGATATTAATCATCTGTATCAGTGTAGTCTTCCGATGGATCTATCTGCGGTTTACCGCCAGATAAAGTATGGAAGCGTTTTGGACGGTTAATACGGCTAGAATATTTTGCCCAAACTTTTTCTTCTGGGGTAGCAGGTTCACGCTCACCACGGCATACAGCGACGAAAAGTTTTTCTTCTTCTGTTTGAGGTTCGCGTTTACCTATATCAAGCTCATTAAAAGCTTGGCCGAGACGTTCTAGCAACTGAGCTTCTTTAATGGTGAAATCACCATGACGAGAAAAGCCACGTGGGTAATGTTTATTATCAAAAAAACGATTAGTCGTGATGAAGCTATCTGCCATCTGACACACTCCTAACTTATTACAGTCAAACTCTATATGGCGCGGAGTATTAGACAGCATTGACAATCTGTAAAACAAAACATTTAAATCATCACGACAAAAATAATTGGAGATGCATGTGGACAGCGAGTTATTGAGAACTTTTTTAGAGGTCAGTAAGACTAGGCACTTCGGTAGAGCCGCAGAATCACTCTATTTAACACAATCAGCAGTTAGCTTTCGTATTAGACAATTAGAAACACAGCTAGGTACAAGCTTATTTACTAGGCATAGAAACAATATCCGGTTAACAGCCGCGGGAGAAAGGCTTGTTCCATATGCCGAATCGTTAATGAATACCTGGTTGCAAGCTAAAAAAGAAATATCTCATGCCTCACAACACACAGAGCTTTCTATTGGTGCTACAGCTTCACTTTGGGAAGGTTATCTAACTGACTGGGTAGAAGAACTTTATAATCAACATGATGAACTGCGGCTCGAAGCTAGGGTTTCAACGCGCCAGTCTCTTGTTAAGCAACTACATTCTAGAGAATTAGACTTATTAATCGCAACTGAACCCCCAAAAATGGATGAGTTTGAAAGCACTATCATCGGTACGATTGATTTACAGCTTATGGCTTCCCAAAAAAATATTGCATTAACAAAATATAATTTTATAAAGCTAGAGTGGGGGGTTGATTTCCATCCCAAAAATGAACCATCACTAACCCAAGATGATACACCCGTAATGATCACGACCTCTGCCCATATTACCCGCCAATTACTTCCTGTATCGCTTTCAGCGGCATTTTTACCTGCTCATTGGGTATATCAATATCCAGGCCTAAAAACGCTCTCAGAAACCTCAATAAACAAACCTTTGTATGCAGTCTGGCTCCAAAAAAACGATCAGCAAGCTCTTATCAATCAACTGATTAAAACGCCAATAAAAAATGCACAGTTAAGTGAACAATAAAAGAAGAAGGTGAGTAACCGAATTCACTCACCTTCCTACTACTTTATAAACAAACTATGTTCCACTGCACAATGATCTTAATTGATGCTTCTTTTTATCTTTTAATAAGATATACCAATCACGAATAACTCATCGGCATTTATTTATACAATATAAACAAAATGATTTTTTGAGATTAATAAAGCTAAACCAGCAATTCTCGGTATACGACATTTATCTAAATTAAAGATTGAGCGCATTAAAATACCTTTCAACCCACAAATACTATTGAAAAACATAAAGTAGCAAGCAACAATTTACTGATTAGCTGAAATGTATATAAGCCGATGAAAATAAAGAAGAATAGTTGAGAGGGCAACTAGGTAATATCATCAATACATTTTAGTAGCAAATGTAATTAAAAGATATAAACAGTAAGTAATAACTCACCTATTTTTAGTATTAATAAAGAACGTCAAAGGATTGGATGAGAGAGAAATAAATCAAGGAGCTTATTTCTTGCATTTAAAATGATGAATACAATTAAAGCATATAAAACAGTGGGATAGTAGATTGGCTAAAATCAAATGAAAATTAGCAAATAGGGAAAAGTAACTCTATATCTACTATTAGATAAATAAAGAAAAACCCGATTAAGCTAATCGGGTTATCAATAGATACTTCTTTTATTATTACTTAATTGGTAACTGGCAGGGGCGGAGAGACTCGAACTCCCAACACCCGGTTTTGGAGACCGGTGCTCTACCAATTGAACTACGCCCCTAGATTAAGTGGCGGAACGGACGGGACTCGAACCCGCGACCCCCTGCGTGACAGGCAGGTATTCTAACCAACTGAACTACCGCTCCACTTATTCTTTTGCCTTTCGGCTGTTTACTGCTAATTAAGCAATAAACCTTTAATT
>NZ_JAMPQO010000024.1:0-153510 GCF_028482485.1 Providencia sp. PROV116
GTATCTCATCGAGAAATATTCAACGGAGTTACCATGCGAGTGAAGTCAATTTTTATGTTTTTAAGTATGCTTCTACTTAACGGATGTAGCGTTAAAGTGCCAAAAGATATATCACCTGTTGAGAAGTTTGATTTATCACGTTACCTTGGCGAATGGCATGAAGTAGCGAGAATAGATAATCGATTTGAAAAAGGATTAAGTAAAGTCTCTGCTAACTATTCTCTTCGTAATGACGGAGGTGTAAAAGTAGTGAATAGAGGATGGAATTCTGAAAGTAAAAAATGGAAAGAGAGTATAGGGAAAGCTTACTTTGTTGAATCCTCGGATACTGGGGCTTTAAAGGTTTCATTCTTTGGGCCCTTTTACGGCGGCTATAATATTATTAAGCTAGATGATAACTATCAATATTCATTAGTTGTTGGACCTAATAAAGATTATCTATGGGTGCTATCACGTACTCCAACTATGCCACCAGAGTTATTAAATGAATACCTTAGTTTTGCAAGTAACCATGGTTTTGATAGGCAAAGAATATTGATATTCCAATAGTATTTATTCCTTGTGATTAGCTTTACAGTGTTGGTTACTGAAGCTATTAATGTTAAATGAGTCGGTTATTTGTGTTTCACATCAATTGAATAGATAGGGGATTTAACAGAATCAATAATATGCATTAGACTGAGAAATTTACAAACAGAAATTTTGTTTAGCGGGTTCGTATATGGCTGTTAGTAAGAAGAATTTAATTCATCAGTCTGAGTTTGCTTGTTAGGACAGTTATTCACAATTCGCAGACTATGTTCGCAAGACTAGCCGTTACATCTTAAGTAAAGAGCAGAATGTATTCTTTGATACTGTTCTAGCTACAATCAAGGGACGAGATCGTGAGTTGAAAGAGGGGAGCATTTTTTATAGGGCTCAGCTTGGTATAGATATTTGTGATAGGACCGATAATGATGGCAACTGGATCGAAGAGGATATGTTAGGTTTTAGAGCTTCTCGTATGAAGCCTTTGGTTGATAGAGCCAAAGAAGGGCGTGCAAATCCCTAAGGCATTCCAGTGCTATATGTAGGTACAACAGTAAAGACTGCGATTTCTGAAGTGCGGCCTTGGGTCGGTGCTAATGTTTCTTTAGCAACATGCAAACTTTTATCTCCATTGAGGGTACTCGATCTTTCGCTTGGTCATGGTAAGTCCTCACTTTCTGGGCCTATTTTTAGTTATATACTCGGTGTAAAAGAGCTTACAGCACAACAGAAAGAGAAAGCTGTTTGGACTGATATTGATAACGCATTTTCAACGCCAGTTACGCGGTCGGATGATAAGGCTGATTACGCACCGACTCAAATACTGGCTGAGCTTTTTCGCAGTGCTGGGTATGATGCAATTGCATATAAAAGCCACTTCGGAGATGAGGGCTATAACATCGCAATATTTGATTTAGATTCGGTCGATGTAGTTAGTTGTGCTCCCTATCAGGTAAAAACGATAAATATTATTGCCGAACAGGTAAATAATGCATGGTATAAGACTTCTACCTAATGAATCATGTTTTTATGTTTGCAAGGCTTAACATGAAAACTATTATATATTTCAGCAAAGGATAATTAATTTAGTGTGATGGTAAAAAAAGCCTAATTCTTTTAAGAAAATTGAATAATAAATAGTTATTGATGTTTACTTTGAATTCAACTCCCTGTGAGGGAGCTGAATTGATATTTATTGAGTAGTTGCAAGCTATTGGTAATTCCATTAATGATTGAGGTGAAATAGTT
This sequence comes from Providencia sp. PROV116, assembly GCF_028482485.1. NCBI lineage: Bacteria > Pseudomonadati > Pseudomonadota > Gammaproteobacteria > Enterobacterales > Morganellaceae > Providencia > Providencia sp. PROV116. The sequence continues at coordinate 1,777 of NZ_JAMPQO010000024.1, forward strand.
TGTAAGCCCCCGTCTGAGTTCATCAATTCTCTTATCAATATTCAGATGAAAATCATCTATTTCACGCTGCCGCCATGCGTTGACTAATAACCTAAGTTGCTGCTGGAAAAAGACAATGTATTCCTTGACCGTTTCCGTGGTTCCTGAATATAGGGCTTGCCCCAGTGATTATATTGGCTATTGAAGATTAAGGCTAATGGTCGGGATGGTTTTACGAAACTATCATGTATTGGTTCGATAGTAGAGGTAGTGGGAGAGCTTTAATGTCGTCATGCAGTACATCCTACAGCACAATTTCAACATGAAATGGTTTGAAATTCGTTATAAATCAATTAATTAGGCTGGCGGAGTCTGAATTCGTCGCTTAACTAAATGATTTTATAGTGCTAATGTTCAATTCAACTTTGAAAAAGTGCCTAATAAGGTGCCTAAAAATATTTTGATTGATTTTTGGATACTAAGATTGATTAGGTATCTGTACAGCATTTTAGGTATTTCATTAGTTAATAGGGGAGGGGAATAACTACATTACTTCAGTTGCTGATATTGTATTCAGTGCAGTAATGATAGAGAAAAATAAGAAATAGTTTTAGTGGTTGCTCTATACATTTGACCACGTCCTGTGCCTAAACCTCGACCTTGTTGCAAGAAACAGTAAGCACAGAGATTTGCACCAAAACCGCCTAAGAATATAGTATCTACCATGAATTTTAGTAGTGAGAATGGATAGTTACATGAGTCACATTTGTTAATATCACCGAGCCAGTATGTTTCAGTTTTTTTTGTGTTTTTTTCAATTAGTTTTGAGATGTGTTGTTCTGCATCAATATGCAAGTAGTACTGTGCAATTATTTCAGCGAATCCACTATCTACGGCCATAAATTGTTTAGCTAATTGTATTGTTTCATTTTCATACTCAGATACTAATTGGTTGAGTGAACGAACTTTTCCTTTTATAGGGATAATCGATGAACCTTGAACACGTATGCGCTGAGATTTATTAGCATTTACCCTTAAGACTGAATAAGATAAACCGAGGTCAAGCATAACATCATGATTTATAGTTTTATTTTCACCGAAATGACAGGCTGTGAAATAACCCAACATCTCCCCTTCAAAATGATCACCTATAATTTTATTAAAATCTGGCTGACGACCATTCCATTCAACAATACCAATAAAACGTTCAAGATTTCCTTCACATTCAATATCAACGTTAAAAGTAGGAGTGTAAGCTGGATAACCAAAAACTGAAGCTGCAATAGAACGTAAAATATCTTCAGGATTAAAGGCTCGGACGGCTATTTTTATATTTCCTTGCTTGTTTTTAGCATAATGTATTAATTTATGTACAGCGCCTTGCCACGTTTGGTTATAGAAAAAAACATTGTTGACCCCTTTAGCTAATGCCTTCATTTCTGGAGGTGAACTGGTATTAGCTATAAAATCCAAAAGAACAGTTGATGCCCCATTATAACCACGAATCTCTTTTATGATAGTATCATCATCTAACCATTCATCATCAAAACGGCCAAATCGATAGATTTTGATATTATTTTGAGCTCCTTCTTCGAACCAACCATACCCTTTTTCTAGCGAAGATATTTCTGCAGTATCAGCACCAAACTGCCGATGAGGCATTCCATATGTGCCAAGCCAGACCTCATCAGATGCTTCCGCTATTTTGTCATCAATTTCAGTTAGTGTTTCTAGATTTTTTTCAAACTCAGAAAACTGTATTTTACTCGAGTTTTTCTTAATAAGTTGAAGATATTCTTCTAAAAGAAGCTCTCGTTGCGCAAAATAGATAAACGAACGTCCTGCTAATGATTCACTCGTTGCATTACTTTTTATCAATACGAAATCTTTCAACCCTGAATTTTTTATTTTAGTTTCAATTAGATGAATCGCCAGTTCAGCTGCCCCTTCATTCGGAAATCCCCATAGAAAATGTCTTATACCAATTTTTCGTTCAGCAGAAGAAGATGTAATCAATACTGGAGTGATTGATGTAGGGATACCTTGCTCATTGAGATTTATTTTACCAACTGATATTTCAAAAGGTGTCTCAGAATAAAATTCTGAGACAGGCGATCTTAATTCGTGCCATTGAACGGATAATAGTATTAAACGGATTTCCTCATTTTTTACGAGTAATCGTGAGCGTATCAGTGATACATACTTATACAATTCTTGTATGGCCTCTCTTGCAGCAGCATTAGTTCGTTTAATTTCGATAATTACTAATTTTCCTTTGGAATCGCGTGCAAAAATATCAAGAAAACCTGCGGCACCTTCAGTATTTGGTAAATAATATTCTTTACCAATAAATTCTAATGATGGTTCAATTAAAGATAGGTTTTCAGCAATATAGTCACGTATTTTTGCTTCTGTGAGTTTTATTTTATCCATTAATGTTCACTCATTTAGTTTGTTGGTTTTTAATTTTTGTTTATAACAGATGTATACTTTTCTTAATGAAGATAAAGGTTTTTCTTAGCGAAGAAAATTAGTGTCTAATTTTGCGTTCAGTATAACATTATGTTTAAAAGAATTAGGGCGTAGATACAATAAAATCGTAATATATTGATTAACTTAAATTAGTGATTATAGGTCGAGAGATACAGAAAGAGATGACGCAAAGTTCTTTAAAAGATTTTGATCTAAAGGCCAATCACGTACAACTCTACTTCTGCGCTCTATTATTAACCACCCAGTGAAAATTGAGATGCTTTGCTTATAAAATGGGTCTTTAGATGAATTAGCTTTTATTACATTAATTAAGTCATGGCTGTTGCTTGTAATCAACTTCCTTACTCTTGATTGAAACCTACTTTCGAAAAGGTCTTCGAACGTATCTAAAATGACAAAAGATGATTTTTGAAAATCTATGGGTGGTGATGATATAAATTCTTCATAAAGAGCATTAAGTACTGATACAATATCATAATGTTCTGCTGGTCCTTGTAGACTTGTACTCACTTCTTTAAAAAAACCATCCGTAGTTTCAATTAGGGCCATGCTCTTAGCAACGGTCCGCTGAATCTGCGGTTTAACCATTTTTTTAGCTTTGTAAATTGAGTCATGTGTTAACTCTGCATATGCATGCTGTAGTAAGGTTCGAATTTGTATCTCACATGGCGTACCACTAGGAATCTTTATACTATCAAACTCTAACTCTTCTATTGACCTCACCACAAAATGTACTGACTGGTATGTGAACAATAAGGGGGCGCTATTCCTCTCATCATTGAAATGTCGACATTCTTCTGTCAGCCAAGAAGTATCAGTTCTAATTATATTGGCAATTTGCTCCACTTGGTCTACAAGTAGTACAACAAATCGACAGCCTACTTTGTCTTCAATGTCATAGTAAGGATGTTCATACGATTTATCTGGCCTATAAAAGGCTTTGTCAATAAGAGAATTATCGTCTTTAACTCTAGCAAAAGGTTTGATCTTTATGTAATTATTGAGGTTATACCCAAGCGATTCAATGGATGAATTTACTTTAGATATAACAAAATTGCCCCATGCTTTGTAAATGAGCTTTTCGCTATGCCATTTTTTTAGAAACTCAGTTTGATTCACTGTGGTAAGGCCAATTTTTCTTTTATAATTAGTTTAGTCCAACTAACGGAGTTACCGTCGTCGTCACATGTAACTTGCTCCATTGTTACTTTATCTTGAAGTATCTCAGCTGGAGCTAATAAGCGAATACTTTGTCCAAACGATACTCTTTGGATTCTGAGTTTGCTATCAACATGCTGTGTATCTTTTGTAAACGATGTTGTAGGTACACCAGAATCTGCAAGGTGAGTTATAAAATCATCAGCTGTGTCAGCATCAAAGTAAGTCTGTGCGAACTGGTCTGGTGATATGACCCCCGATTTATCGAGCTTTAAGTAACACATTAATGCATTGTTTAATTCATATTTTTCTTCATTTGTTACTTCGAGCTTTTTGATAAAGGTGTTAGCTGCTTCAAAAAAATTTTTAGTATTTCTTGCACTTGATTCTGGATACCCACAACCTAAAAATTTTTCATAAAAGTACTGAGCCGCAGCTTTGCCATCTACTTTGCTGATTTGATTGTCTGATATGGCTACTAGCCAACTATCATTTAGATCAAGTACAGTTGAAGTGCTAGAGTTAGGGTATTTTTCAGCAAACGCTGCAGTTTTGAATAACTTAGTAGATGGCGTCAATAAAGCTTCTTTTACATATTTAAGTGAGATTTCTTTGGTAATTTCATCTTCAATTTTTTGGTATGCACTATAGATATCAGCTTTTATGACACCGACGATCACCTTTCTTTCTGTTGCATCTATTGAGCCAAAGGAGCCTAAAAATACAACAACGATGCCACCTGATAAACTTTTGCTTTTTTGAGCATCAGCAAGCTTATCAGCTAATTCGTATGACGTATCAACAAAGTCTGAATCTGTAGCAGTTTTTAGAGAAGTGAAAAGACTTGGGGTTTTGTCCTCTGCCTGCTCAATAATTTTCATGTCAACAGCTTTTGAATGTGAGCCAAGTGCATCGATCACTCTTTGTTTGAATGTATCTAAAGCTGCAGCATCAAATTTAATAAGGTCTGAACTTTTTTCTGGAGCTTTCTTGGAACCATCATTATTTCTGTTAAAAATTTGATGGATACAGATTTTATCTATTTCTAAGTGAGTTAAATGCATGTTAATCCTATTTTAATCATCTGAAGGCTTTGATGGAGTAGAATTGCGAGATGATGTACGATTGATGTCACGCCATTCACTACCATTGTCTTCCCAAATACTTTGGTATCTTTCAAATAACTCTAACTGCCTATCATGTGATATTTGGCCTACTGATTGCGAGAAGCAAATATCGTTTTTTAGCTGATATAAGTGTAATAGTGTTGATTTTTGTCTGATCCAAAGTTTTTTATAATCAAAAATCACATTCCAACTATTTACAGCTGTAAGTGTAGCACCAAAACAGAGAGCTAAATTTCTTTGATACTCTTGGTAGCCATTAATAGTAAGCCCTAAAGCAATAGTAATTGAAGCGCCAAGTAAGAGAGTGAATATATTGATAATTTTTGTTTTTCTCTTAAGGATATCAATTTTTGATTTGAGGATAGCAATACTATTTTCAACTTCGCTCAAAAGGAACGTATTTGCACTAATGATTTCCACTTATACCTCATTTTTATTCATACATGAAGATAATAGATTATGCCATCAGATAGTAGTGTTTGAAACATCCAACTTAGCCTCATATTAGCTAACTATGCCACTACAGTTTAACAAAAAAAGAAAACTACCAACAAATAGATAGCAGCACATCATTTTATGAAAACAATGTGCTCCCATTTTTATATCCTCTCTCTTCCTGAAAAATGTTCATGCATCTTTTCTGTCATCACCCACAGTGCCTTATTCAGTTTAATATCCCCATCAATACCATTCACCGAACGAGTGAGAGCTCGCTTGCCTTTAGCGTTCCTACCTGGTAACCCTCCTTTAATTAAATTTTCCTGCAAGCGTTGATATACAGTCCAAAGATCATCTTTCTTATCCTCCCAGCGACGAGGTTGTAATACTTGTTCCTCGGTAATAGGTTTATGTTCCTCACCAAAGCGATATGTTAAAGCCGCTTGTGCCAAGGCTTGCTGTGCTGGTGGCGGTAATAGAAGAGATTGCATCTGTTCACGCTTTTCAGCTATGGTGTCGAAAGTTTCCAGTACCTCATATGCCCCTTCAATCACCTTGCCAACAACATCACCTTTATGGGGTACACGCACTTCACCAAAGGTATCTCCACAAACTAAACCGTTGGAGCATACAGCTCTAAAGAGTCCCGGCAACATCTGATAGCTACTCGAACCATCATGGCTATTTAAAAGAATAATTTCAGGGACTTGTATACCCGTAATTTGGTCATGTCGCCTAAGTCGTAACATGTGCTTAGTATGCTCTCGACGGCTGGCATCACGTACACGAGTTTGGCAAGCAAAGAACGGATAAAAGCCTTCCTTTTGAAGGCTATCCAATAAGGTAATGGTTGGAATATAAGTATAACGCTGACTTCTGGATTCATGTTTTTCTTCAGAGAAAACACTCGGTACAGTACGGAATAATTCTTCTGCGGTTAACGGGCGGTCGCGACGAATGCTATTCGCCGCACCAAAGCGGGAAGCTAAGCGAGTCATAATAAATTTCCTTGAATATAAATAAGATAGGTAAAACTGAAAGAATGAATTAAGAGGGAATTAATCGATAAGATGGAAAATGGCTGAACTTTCAGCATGTTGAATTGCGTAATCACGAAGCTGGTAAAAACGCTCGACTAGTACTTCACTTTCGGTTCTAAATGACCACTGACTATACAACATCAAACAGACGGCGACACCTGCCGCTTCAAGGCTGAGTCCCGCTTCATTGCCATTGTGCATATTGAATAGCGTGAGTTTTTCAGGGGCCAAATATGGGTAAATAAATGCACCGCCGTTGGGTAAGGTGCAGTATTCCCAATAGCCGCCAGTGTACTCTTCGCAGAACTGCCCCATAATAGTGAAAATCACCACTTCAAACGTGGAGAAGCCTTTTACTGTGCCGAAGTGGTTTTGCCAGAAATTTGGCCTAGCAGAAAGTGGAACAACATTAGCTTGCATAAAAGTGTCAGGGTTTAAGGCTGAATAAGGGGATGGCATGTGATATCTCCATGTAATAATTGAATAATAAATAGGCTGAGGGGGTATAAATAAGAATAAAATTGCGTTTGGTAAATGATTTGAGTCAGTGCGTTTTACATTAGATGTAAGAGAGGGGGTCATTGATAAACGAAATAAGGTAGGCCTGCTATGTTGAGCAGGCCATACAAGATTAGGGTAAAAATAAGAATGATTATTTGAAGTTAAATGTCCATGTACCTTGGTTTGTATCAACAGCCACTTCGAGCACATTACAGGGTGTTCCTGCACGTTTTCCTGTGAAAATACGTTCGTACGTGCTGCCAAAATTCAGCCTAATTGGCTTCCAAGGAAGATACTCTGCATCTTTACAATTACCTCGATTAACGATGATTTTCTTGATAATCACACTATCGACATTCGAAGTAATATACACTTTACTGTATGTACGCCCTGCATTACTGGGGCCTGATTTGAGTTGAATCGGTGCTTGTTCAGCATAGACGGAAAAAGCACTGACCCCTAATAAGAGCGCACAAAGTTGTTTTTTCATAATTATGGTCCTAGTCGTAAATAGAAGAGTAATAGAAAAGAAGGCCATAGCCGTATCTGGCAAATGATGCAATATGGCTCATTTGCTATCATGAGGTATGACTAAAGGAAAAATTCAGCGAGACAACCATCATCACCAAATTCGGGAAGAACTGATGCAGCGCCATTAAGCGTAAAGGTCACGGGCTCACCTTCATCACTGGACACTGTAACTTGTTTAGCTGTACGTAAATTATACCAAGCTGAGGCTAGATGACTTGAGCCCGCTCGGCTTGCGCTTTCACTGATTTGAGCCGTCTCCTCCCCGTTAAATTTCATTTCCAAATATTGTTCCGAATCCATGCGGGTTTGATGACCGTTTATATCGGTAAAAGTAATCCTTATAGGCTTATCAGCTTTATCTTCACAAGACAGATAAAGCTGAGATTGGCCCTGACCCAGAATGACAAACTCGGTCACGCCTTGTGTTTTGTTACTCGTCCAAGTGTGTGAGTTACCAAAAGCATGAGTGAATGTCGGTGTTAAAGCCGAAATAAAAAGTGCAGAAATAATCAATTTTGTTTTCATGATATTTTCCAATTAGTGATTTTGCCTATTCAGATAAAAGGCTCTAAGACTTCATTAATACGAACAAAAAGTGAGTGCTCAACAAACAACTGATGGCTCTCAATTCTTAATAACGTGACAAACCCTGCGATTTATCGCATTGATTTTTATAAATAAACTTAAGGCAATGATACTTCTGAGAGATTGTATAGCCATCATTTCCGTATGGATAATGAAAAAAACCGATCGGTTCGATCGACAATTTCGATCATGACAACGTAAAATCATTTATCGATAGGTTGGTATTTCAGTATGTAATTGAATTAACTAAATAAAAATGACCAGACAGAGCGCGCTACTTGAGCAATATGATGAGTTGTTGATTTGAGGGCTTGTCGAGCGACCTGCGGTAATGGTGCTAAATCAATCACCTGCTCAATGATATCTACGACCGTATCACCGAAAGAGCTACGCGCATGATTGATAACCGTTGTGGTCTGATAGGAGTTGTGTAGATGTGGGATTAAGGGACTACGTGCCTGCTTTGGGAGACGAGTAATAATCGCCTCTACCAATTGGGGAAGATGATATCGGCCTTTAACAGATATCGGAATGATGGTATCTGCAGAGATATGCATTTGTTTGGCGATAGCATGTCGTTTCAATGTGATATGAGCTTGCTGTTGTTTTGACGGCTGTGCGGATTCCCAGTGCCACTGCTCTACAGGCTCTATTTTATCAACTTGATTCAAAATCCAAGTAATAGCTGGTAGCTCTCCGTTATACTCCGTGAATACTGTTTGATAAAACTGCTCTTCAATGGAGAAAGCACGGTCATCAGCTTTGAGTACCCAAAGCACCATATCGAGTTTAGATATCCACTCACGATAGAGCTCACGATACTCCTCATCACGCTGTTGGCTTTCTCCGACACCCGGTAAATCAACTAGCGTTAGTGTGTGCTGTCCAAAGCGCAATTTGACCTGTTGGGGTTGCCGAGTACAAGCTTCAACAGCACTGACAGAACAAACTTGACTGCGAAATAAGGCATTACACAGACTGGATTTCCCGACACCAGTCTTGCCCATTATACCAATTACAGGTTGATAGGTAACAAGCTGATTAAGTTCTTTTAATAAGGTTTGACGCAGTGAACGAGGATAGCGTCGGAGATGGCGACGAATAAGGGTATAGCCTGATAATTTTTTCATATTAACCTCAAAATAAAGCAGCCACCCAAATGGATGGCTGGTGGCTATTGAGATATCAAGGATGAGATATCAAGGATGAGATATCACTAAAATAATATATATCTGAAAAAGTTTTTAAAATACATAGGTATATTTCATCAAGTGATAATTTTTTATATTACTTGGATAAAGGTAATAACTGTAAAAGTTTAATGAGTCGCATAGAACTTTTAAGATGAGCTATATGACTTTGAGGAAAGTATGACTTTTCCTTGTTGTATGAAGTTAGTAATGGATTTAAATATAAATCAATGCAAGTATTTTCTTGTAGGTTAAGAAATATGTTAAACAAGACATCAATATTGAAAGATTATAATAAAATATTTAGAAGGGTAAGTCTTTTTATTTTAAGATTGTTTTCTAATGAAATAATTTTATTAAATAAATTTTAATGAAAATACTCTGTCTTATCTAAACTAAATTAATCCAAAGTTAAATTTCAAATTGACTTGCGATTAAGTTTGCGATTTATTACGGCTATCGAAACAAACAATAGGGCAAAAATCATGAGGCACTTTCCATTGAATGCATTTCCATCTGAATTGCGTGAGGCTATTTTAGACATTGAAGAGCTTACACAAGCTCCCATTCCATTAATTGCATCATCAGTTATTAGTGCTATTTCGTTATCTTGTCAAAATCTAATTAATGTTGAAGTTAATGAAAAAATGAAAACACCTGTATCATTGTTTTTATTTGTGATCGCAAATTCAGGGGAGAGAAAGACCACTGTTGATCGGATAGTTATGGATCCATTTTATCAACATGATAAAAACTCACTACATAAATTTGATGAAAATCAAGAAATTTATTCGATTGAATTGAAAGTCTGGGAAACAAAAGAAAAAGCAATCTTAGGAGTAATAAAGAAAAAACAGTCAAAGGACAACCTACTGAGCTGGAGTTTCAACGCTTAAGAGAATTACAAATTGAGAAGCCTATCTTGCCGAAATGTAATCGATTAATTTATAATAATACTACTCCAGAAGCACTGCAGTTTACTATGTATAATCACTCTCCAAATATTGGTTTAATTGCTGATGAAGGAGCAAACATATTGGATAGACAGGTCATGAAAGACTTGAGTTTTATTAATTCAATGTGGGATGGCGTCAGTTTTCATGTTGAGCGTAAAACAGCTCAAAGTTTTACAATAGAGGATGGGCGTATTACTTTATCTATGATGGTACAAAAGAAACCATTTGATTTATATTTAAAACGGCAAGGTGAGAAGGCGAGAGGTAGTGGTTTTTTTGCTCGTTGTTTACCTGTTTTTATTGATGAACATTTGTCGACACAGGGAGAACGATTTATTCGACCCCATTCAAATGAACAAGAAAACCTTAGTTACTTTCATCAAAGAATCAATGAATTACTAATGAAAGATGAAGCAAATATAAAAGCTAGAAATAGAGATATTATATCATTAGATACAGAGGCTCAATATCAATGGGAACGAATCTATAATAAGATTGAGCATCGTATCAACCCTGATGAAATATACGCTAATATGAACGATTTTGCATCAAAGTTACCGAATAATGTTGCTCGGTTATCTGCACTACTTAGTTACTTTACGGAGGGAAATTGTGCAATAAAAAAAGAGTATATTCAAAAGGCATGGCTATTATGCGAGTGGTATATGGAGCAAGCTATTAATGTATTCTCTCATGAGGGGGACTATTATGAAGCCTTGTTATTGTCTTGGTTAGATATGGAGTATGAACGCTCAAATACAGACTGTATTAAGCTTAATGATATTCGTCGCATCGGCCCTAATGCTTTACGAAAAGGAGAATTATTGAATACTGTAGTAAATAATCTTGAAAGTGTGAATGCGATTGAAATAGATTATACAAGAGGAGGAGCAAAACTGGTCTGTGAAGGTAAGTTTTTCCGTAACAATAAATTTACAAAAAAATCAGTCATTTCAAATTATTAAATTGCTACTGTTGCGATTGTAGCAATGAATCGCAATAAATTATGTTAAAAATAGGTCAAACTAATATCAGAGTGAAATTATATTCGATAAAATTGAATAGAGTATGTCTAGCATGCTCTGTATTACTCTATTTTTTATTTTAATTAAATCTAGTGTCGTCGGTATAGTAATATATAATATCAATTTAATTATATGAGTTACCTATTGTTAATTTAATGACTTAGCATTAATTTAATGGGGCTAACTAATATATGATATTATATGAAGGTAAGTAAATTAAAGGTTTAGTTTAAAATTATTTAAACTTTATTTTTTCTTTAATTGTTTTCATGTAATGGTTGGGTTTTGATATTGTATGTTTATTTATAACGATATTTTTATAGTCTATAAAAAATAACCATTGGTATAAATAAATGCAAGAATACTCATACAATAAAAAATATCAAAATGTATTTGTTGATGTAATCAATCAGGCAGTAAATGATTTTCCTCGTACTTTGGCTTTACGGGTAGATTTACGTTTTCCACGTGATTACAAATATAGTGATGCAGGTCGAGAGATAACACGCTTTATTGAATCACTTAAAGCTAAAATAAAGGTTGATTGCATAAGAAAGAATAAACGTTGGGAACGTAATTGGCGAAATCGTTTACGGTACATATGGGTACGAGAAATAGGTAATATTAATAAACGTAAACATTACCACGTATTATTATTACTCAATAAAGATTTTTACTATGGTGTAGGAAAATTCTATTCTGACAATAGCTTATCTGCACTAATTCAGCAGGCATGGTGCAGTGCTTTAAGATTAGACTCTACTTTGTATGCTGCATTAGTACATTTTCCGGAAAAAGGAGTCTTCCATTTAAATATTAATAAAGACGATTATGAGGAACACCTTGGGCAGTTATTAAGTTTCATGGACTATTTAGCTAAGGATTATACCAAATGTTATGAGGATGAATACAGGTCTATTGGAAGGAGTCGAGAATAGTTGAATCGGCAACTCAGCTAGTAACGGACGTTAGTACGAGTCTAACGTCCAAGAGAGTCATTATAAGGCTCAGCGATTAATATTAGAGAAAACCATTTCTGGTAATATCAACACAATGTGTTGATGCATTGGCTATCTTACATTGAAGTAGCCATTTATCTAAATCTGTTTCTAACCAACCGACAGACTGTTTTCCCAACTGACGTGGCTTTGGAAATGTGGGATCGTAGCGCTTCGATTTCGGGTTTAACCAGTCGTATATCGTCGAACGGGAGATGCCAATTTTTGCCATAACTGTACGAATACGGAGGATCTTTATAGTTTGAGTATGGTGGTTCATTTTTTCTACCTCGTTTAACTGTAATAATCTAAGTTACCTTGAATAACGATTCTCTGTTATTCGCCACCTAAGCCTGTTGGCTGGTATGCGATACATTGTAATGAAGACGAATAGTGTCTAAAATTGGTAATTATTACTTACTTTTTTTGACATTGACTTATGCCATCTTTAACGAAGTTGCAAAAAGCAGCATTTGATGCGGTAGATACTCTTCATTTCAATCAAGTTTTTATGGGATTTATATACGGAGAATCTATAGAAGAGTGGTATCCTTGGATTCTTAATGGAATCAATAAGATACTACAGAAAGAAGGCCTCACTGGAAAACAGGCAGAGATAACCAAGCATTACCTGCTGTGTGCTCTTGAGATTCGTTTAACGGCTGATGACCAATATTTGTCAGATGTGGCGGAGTCTTTTAAAGAGTTGAATCCTGATGATTCATCTTTAAATCGGGAGACCTTTGAGAAAATAGCTAACTATGAGAGATTATATAGTTTCGCTACGCTTTCCATATTTGCTGAACATAATGGCGTAACCCCAAATTTTTTTTTGCAGGCGACTAATGAGTTGATGAGTGATCAAGTATTAGCATTGTCAACTATGCCATTTATTATTAGGTACCGATTGGCCGAATGTTGTTACGCATATGAATATCCTGATGCCCCTTTCCTCTTTTATCACGAGCTAGTAAATCGCAATATTATTACATGTGGTAAGTACTCGCGGAAGACTGATAAATACGCGAGAGAACTTAATTCAGAGCTATCGCTGTTATTCATTCGAGCGGGCTTACTTTTTGAGCTTAAGATGTTACAAAGAATGTTAGAAGTAGCAATACCCTACGAGAAGAATGGTACTATTGTGCTCCCCAAGCTTGATGCTGAAACATCCCGTACAGATCGTAAACTTCTTGCGGATTACTATAAAAGGCTTGTTGATCTCTCATTACAGGGGAAAGAGGAGGGGACACTTTTGTTTTTTAAGTGTAAAGAACATGTTTCGGTAATAAAAGCCAAAAAATTTCTAAACAATATGAATAGGTTTTATTTTCATAAACGCATGTTTGGAGGTTCTCAGGGAAAATGGCTTGGAACTCTAGGGGGATTTGAGATTGAGATTCGTAGTGTAGCGGAGCCAGAATTGGCGATTTATTATGAAGCAGATAATAGTCTGACAATTTCAGAGAAAGTAAAATCAAAATTTTTAGACTATGGTTTTAGTGTATCAGCTAGAAGTTTGTATTTACGGCATAAACCGATAAAAAAAAGCAGCTATCCTCAAATCTTATACTATTATTATGGGTTGCTAGAACAGCAATGTATGCTCCCTTGGTATATTAATCGTGATGGGTATTATGACTTGGCCCTTAAGTATAAAGAGAAAGATGTGAGTGAATAGAGGTTTGTTTATTAATATGTTTGTTGAATTATTCACTTAGTGGCCATGATTGACGGGCAAGTTATTATTTCGCTCTGCAGTTTTATCAAGGCCATGTTCACTGACTTGGTTAAGTTGGTGGAAAATCTGTATTTTTTGCGTTGTATGTCGCTACCACTAGGCTTGTTATAAAGGTACAATCAGTTAACTTTTTTAATATTCAATGTGCTGATTACAATGACTAATAACAATTTCTCTTCAACAGCGGCATTTCTATGGTCAGTAGCTGACCTGTTACGTGGCGACTTCAAGCAATCTCAATACGGACGCATCATTCTCCCTTTCACTCTGCTAAGGCGCTTAGAGTGTGTCCTTGCTGCTACAAAGGCTGATGTTCTGGCTAAATACGATGCAGTAAAATCAATGCCGATTGAAGCGCAGGACAAACTACTTACCCATGCTGCGCAGTTAAGCTTTTATAACACCTCAAAAATGGATTTGAACCGTCTTGGTGAAACAGGCGTAGCAAATAATCTTCAAAGTTACATTCAATCATTTAGCCCAAATGCCCGTGAGATTTTTGAGCACTTCGACTTTTTCAATACCATTGATAAATTGGAAGAAGCCGACCTGCTTTATAAAGTTGCAAAACGTTTTGCGACTACTGATCTTCACCCAGACACTATTAGCAACTATGGTATGGGTTTAGTATTTGAAGAGCTTATCCGACGCTTTGCTGAAAGCTCGAATGAAACCGCAGGGGAACACTTTACCCCAAGGGATATTGTTGAGCTGACGACGTCATTACTTTTCACTAATGAAGAAGAGTTAACCAGTTCAGGTTTGGTACGCTCAATCTACGACCCTACAGCAGGAACCGGTGGCTTCTTATCGTCTGGTATGGAGTATGTCCACAAACTCAACGATAAAGCTTCTCTATCTGCATTCGGTCAGGAGCTGAACCCAGAGTCATACGCAATCTGTAAAGCAGATATGCTGATTAAGGGGCAAAAGGTCGATAATATTAAGCTGGGCAATACCTTATCAAATGACCAGCTCCGCAATGATAAGTTTGACTATATGCTGTCAAACCCACCGTTTGGGGTGGATTGGAAAAAGATCCAAAAATACATCACTGATGAGCATACCCAAAAAGGTTTTGAAGGCCGCTTTGGTGCAGGTCTACCACGTGTGTCTGATGGTTCATTACTGTTTTTGATGCACCTGATTAGTAAAATGCGCCCTCAACATGAAGGTGGTTCACGTATTGGTATCATCCTAAATGGTTCCCCACTTTTTACTGGTGGAGCGGGTAGCGGTGAGAGTGAAATTAGGCGTTATATTCTAGAGAATGACTTACTCGAAGCGATTGTGGCGTTGCCTACTGATATGTTCTACAACACGGGTATTGCCACTTATATTTGGGTGTTATCTAACCATAAGCCAACTGCTCGCAAAGGTAAGGTTCAGCTAATTAATGCGTCAAAAGAACGTGCTAAAACAGGTGGGCGCGGGCGTAGTGGTGGCGGTGAAGTCGAAGGCGATGATGAGAACGTATTCTATGCAGCAATGCGTAAATCACTGGGTAGCAAGCGCAAAGAACTAACACCTGAAGCGATTGAGATAATCGTGCAAACATACGGCCAGTTTGTAGAAAATGACTTTAGTAAAATTTTTGATTACAAAGAATTTGGCTACCGCCGAATTACGGTTGAACGCCCACTGAAATTAGCCATTTACCCGAAAGATGCTATACGCCTTGGAGCGCTGCAAGCAGACAGTGTTTGGCTGAAAATGGATGAAACCAGCCAACAAGCTATTCTTGACACACTTGCATCGTTCGACGACGAAAAATACTTATCCCGTGACAAATTCCTCAAGAAGCTAAAAAGCAAGCTGACAGACGTTAAATTAAGTGCAGTACAGCTAAAACTAATTTTGAAGCACCTTGGTGAGCACGATGATGACGCTGAAGTGTGCAAAGCCAAAGGCCAGATTGAAGCTAACCCTGATTTGCGTGATAACGAAAACGTACCACTTACGGAAAAAATTGCTGATTACTTTGCTCGTGAAGTCCTACCACACGTACCGGATGCATGGATTGATCAAAGCAAACTAGACCCGAAAGATGGTGAAGTGGGTATTGTCGGTTATGAAATCCCATTCAATCGCCATTTCTATGTGTATGAACCACCTAGAGCACTAGCCGAGATTGATGCTGATTTGGATGCGATTTCAGCTGAAATTATGCAGTTGCTGAAAGAGGTACATTCATAATGATAAGTTGTTATCAACCTTATCCACAAATGATTTCTAGTCCTGAGATCATAATAGAGGATTACCCAGTACACTGGACTCTCACTAGAGTAAAGTTTAATTCTATTGTCAAAGCTCGCGTTGGTTGGCACGGACTAACGTCTGATGATTTTACTGATGTAGGTCCATTTCTTGTTACGGGTTCTGATTTTAAAGGTAAATTTATTCAGTGGGAACAGTGTTATCACTGTGATGAAGAACGTTATGCTCAGGACTTAAATATACAATTAAAAAATGGTGATTTATTAATAACTAAGGATGGCACGATAGGTAAGGTTGCTTTAGTTAGTGGACTAGAGGGGAAAGCTACATTAAATAGTGGAGTATTTGTTGTTAGACCTATAAATCAAGAATATATAACTTCTTATTATTACTGGCTTTTATTGTCGAGGGCATTTACTGACTTTGTAGATTACTATAAAACAGGAAGTACTATTGTACACTTGTATCAGGATACATTTGTCAACTTTAAGTATCCACTTCCTTCACTTGAAGAACAAAAAAAAATCGCTAATGTCCTCGATCATGAAACCGCCAAAATCGATAACTTAATTGCCAAGCAAGAAAAGCTGATTGAACTGTTAAAAGAAAAACGTCAAGCGGTGATTTCTCACGCAGTGACCAAAGGGCTTAACCCTGATGTACGAATGAAAGACTCTGGTGTGGAATGGTTGGGAGAAGTACCGGAGCATTGGGAGGTATCAAGCTTAAAGTATTTTGCCTCCATCCAAGGTGGATACGCTTTTAATAGTAATGAGTTTGTTGATAGTGGAATACAGATATTAAGGATTGGTAATGTTTATCAAAATAAATTGGCGCTAGACAGGCAACCAACCTTTGTCAGCAAAATTCTGTATGACCAACTAACTGAGTTTAGGGTAATAAAAGATGATATTTTGATGTCTTTGACTGGTACGTTAGGAAAAAGAGATTATGGCTTTGCAGTTAAAGTAGATATCAGTGGGCATTATCTACTCAATCAACGTGTCGCAAAACTAATCCCTATCAGTCAAAAAATCACTAGAGATTTCTTATTGAACGTGCTTTGGTCTGAGTCTTATCTCACTCAATTATATGCGCTACCTTCGGGAACTAAGCAAGCAAACCTATCTAATAGTGACGTACTACGGATTACAGTTGCGGTTCCACCATCAAAAGAAGAACAACAAAAGATTACTCTATATGTGAAAGAAAAAGTATCAAAACTTGATGAATTAATATTCCTAGCTACCGAGGCGATCTCGTTGATGAGAGAGCGTAAAATAGCTCTTATTTCTGCAGCTGTCACAGGAAAAATAGATGTGCGTGATTGGAAAGGAGAATGCTAGTGTCTGATGTAATATCTATTCAGAAGCTATCTACTTTTATTGGGAATATATCTGATATCGAGAAGAGGTCCGATCATACACTTTTTTTCCGAGGTCATGCTGATGCGGAGTATCAAGCCCAGCCGTCTATCTTTAGAGGTATTCCAGATAGTGATACTGCAGCAAAGTATATCGATAAAGAATCGCAGCTTTTTCATGATATGATAATGCGTTGTCCTGAAGACTTTATTAATTGTTCTTCAGCATTTGATTTTTTGGTAAAAATGCAACACTACGGTTTACCTACACGATTACTTGATATTACAAGTAATCCTCTCGTGGCATTATATTTTGCATGTTGCTCGCTATTTGGGACAGGTAAGAGTGGGAAGACTGGAGAAGTTCTCATTTATCAAATACCAGATAAGGATATTAAGTTCTATGATAGTGATACAGTCTCAGTCATTAGTAATCTGTCTAAGTTACCCAGTGATTTTGATATCAATAAAGTGAACGATAGGAAACGTTACCTTCATATGATCAAGGCAGAAAAAGCGTATTTTGAAGATCTAATTGTTGAAGGTGATGTACATCGAGTGCTATGTGTTAAGCCTAAGTTAGACAATAAACGCATAATAAGGCAGAGCGGGGCATTTCTATTATTTGGTATGGGGACTGGGACTGGTTATCAAAAAAATACCCCAGCTAAAATCCCTGAAGAGTTTCACTCTGTTTCAATTAATAGAATCAACATTACTGCATCTTTTAAACTTAAAATCATTGAAGAGCTAAAAAATGTTGCTATCTCTGAAGCAACGCTATTTCCAGAGATAGATAATGTTGCTCGATTCTTAAAGGCTTAAGGATGAGAAATGGCTGATAAAATCCAAGAAAAAATATTCCAAAACGACATCCTTGACCAAATGCTGTCCCACGGTTGGTTATTAGGCGAATCGAGCAAGTACAACAAAGAGCTGGCTCTTTATCCAGAAGACGTTATCGCGTTTGTGAAAGCAACGCAGCCAGAGCAATGGGATAAACTCGCGCAGCACTTCCCAAATACGACAGCTGAAGCGCTACTCAAATCATTAGAACAAGAACTTAAAAAAGAAGGCACACTCTGGGTATTGCGAAACAAGGTCAATAACCGAGGTGCTAAGTTTGATCTTTGTAGCTTTAAACCAGATCACGAGCTGAACCCAACAGCAGCGGTTCGTTATCAGCAAAACATCCTACGTGTTGTACCAGAACTGGTTTACTCGCCCAATGGTTATGATGGTCGATTAGATTTAACGCTATTCGTGAATGGGATACCGGTTGCTACTTGTGAGCTAAAGTCTGAGTTTAAACAGTCAATTGATAATGCCAAAGTCCAATATATGAAGGACAGGCTACCGAAAGACAAGAAGACACATAAGTCTGAACCGTTACTGACTTTTAAACGTGGGGCATTGGTTCACTTTGCGGTCAGCCAGTACAACGTAGCAATGACCACGAACTTAAATGGCAAAAATACCTATTTTTTGCCCTTTGACCGTGGAACCAGCAAAGGCGGTAAGGGGAATGATATCCCTGAAGATGGCAGCTATGCGACATCCTATCTTTGGAATGAAATTTTCCAAAAAGATAATTTGCTGCTTATCCTTGGGCGATATATTCACCTTGAAGTCAAAGATGTTGAAAATTTAGATGGTTCAATTAGTCAGAAAGAAACGCTAATTTTTCCCCGTTATCATCAGTGGGCAGTAGTCTCTAAGTTGCTTAAAACTGTTGATGGTGAAGGTACAGGCCATAAATACCTTATTCAACACAGTGCGGGTTCAGGTAAATCAAACTCGATTGCATGGCTATCTCACCAATTAGCATCAAAACACTATGATATCGATCACCCTGAACTTGATAAGCAAGCAGGGGATAAGGTATTTGATTCCGTTATTGTGATCACTGACAGAACGGTGTTGGATAGCCAGCTACAGGATACAATTTATCAGTTTGACCACAGTGAAGGGATGATTGCTCGCGTTAACCGCGAAGAGGCTCAAGGCTCTAAATCTAGCCAATTAGCTGGGGAGTTGAAGGCCAGTACCTCTATTATTATCGTGACCATTCAAACTTTTCCTCACGTACTAGAGGCGATACGCCAAGACTCAACTCTTGCAGGGCGAAGTTACGCTGTGATTGCTGACGAAGCGCATTCCAGCCAGACGGGGACAACTGCTCGAAAACTACGTGAAGTCCTTATGGCTGAGCAGCTAGATGGTGATGAAGAGCTAGATAGTGAAGATATGCTGCGTTTATCACTTGAAGCTCGTAAAGGCTCGAATAAGCTTAGCTACTTTGCTTTTACGGCGACACCAAAGGCAAAAACACTAGAGTTGTTTGGTCGTAGACCCAATTCCTATGAGCCTGCAAGCGACACCAATAAACCCCAGCCTTTTCATGTCTACTCAATGCGCCAAGCGATTGAAGAAGGTTTTATTCTCGATGTTCTACAAAATTACACCAGTTACCGAGTGGCTTACCAATTAGCACATAAAAACCCAGATTTAGATCATGAGGTAGACAGTAAGAAAGCTGCATCGAAAATGGCAAAATGGGTTCGCTTTCACCCTTACAATATTGCTCAAAAAGTGGAAACTATCATTGAACATTTCAATGATAAAATTAAGCATTTGCTAGGCGGCGAAGCCAAAGCGATGGTCGTTACTAGTAGTCGTTTAGAGGCTGTACGCTACAAACTGGCTTTTGAAAAATATGTGCAAGAGAAGGGCTACACCAATGTTAACGCCATGGTGGCATTTTCTGGAGAAGTGAATGATCCCGATTTACCTGATCACGCTTTCACTGAAAATAATATGAACCCTAATCTTCGTGGTCGAGATATGCGTAAAGCATTCGATACCTCAGATTATCAGGTCATGCTGGTGGCAAATAAATTCCAGACAGGTTTTGACCAGCCGAAATTAGTGGCGATGTATGTCGATAAGCCCTTAAAAGGCGTTGAGTGTATTCAGACACTTTCGAGGTTAAACCGCACTTATAAAGGTAAGGAAAAAACCTTTGTACTCGATTTCGTTAATGATCCTGAAGACATTTTGGCAGAGTTTAAAGTTTATTACCAAACGGCTGAACTAGCTGATGTCTCTGATCCAAACATTGTCTATGAACTAATGAAAAAGCTCGACAAAGTTGGTATTTATCAATGGCGAGAGGTTGAGATGTTTGTTGAAACCTATAACAACAAACAAGCAAATCAAGCCAAACTTGCTAATCTGTGTAAGCCAGCTGTTGACCGCTTTTCTGTCCGTTATAAGGATGCATCACAGGTTCTTCGAGCAGCACAATCGGAGCTGTCGAAGGCAAAAATTGAAAAGAACGACAAAAAAATTAAGTATGCTGAAAATAGCGTAAAGCACGCGAAAGAAGCCCGAGATATTCTTGAGGTATTCAAGAAAGACCTCATCTCGTTTTATCGCTACTACGAATTTACGTCTCAGATTGTCAATTTTGATGATTATGAATTAGAAAAACTGAGTATTTTCGCCAAATATCTTCATCCGTTGCTGCGCCTCGATGTTGTGGAAGACGAAATCGATTTATCAGATGTGGTGATGACACACTACCGTCTTCACGAGCAACGCGAAGCCGATTTACAGCTTGGCCTTATGATTGGAGAAGAATCAAAACCCTATTTGCCTGCGGCAAAAGAAGGCTCTGGTGCTGTGCCGAAAGATCCCAAAACTGAATTGCTTAACGAGATCATTCAACGAATGAACGACTTGTTTATTGAAGATGGTTTATCTGAAAATGATATGCTCAATTATGCGAATACGATTGCAGGGAAAATCTCAGAAAATGAAGTCGTTATGGATCAACTACGCAGTAACACCAAAGAACAAGCTATGCTCGGCCAATTCCCTGAGTCAATCAACAATGCCATTATTGAGAGTATGGATGTTCATAATGAGATGGCAATGAAACTTCTATCTAATGAAGCGATAGCGAAAGGCTTTGCTGGATTGATGTTTGATGTGTTAATGAAGGGGAT
Organism: Providencia sp. PROV116; assembly: GCF_028482485.1. Lineage (NCBI taxonomy): Bacteria > Pseudomonadati > Pseudomonadota > Gammaproteobacteria > Enterobacterales > Morganellaceae > Providencia > Providencia sp. PROV116. The sequence goes on from NZ_JAMPQO010000024.1 coordinate 23,129, forward strand.
TAGGAAAGGCGAGTGAAGCTCAACGCTAGTATATGTTAATTCACCCCACCTTGGGTATAAGCTCTGGGTGGTGATGTATTTGTATGCTTTGAATAACGGTATGTGGCAGTAGAAGATATGTGCCAAAAAGATTAAGTATTGAACGGCTACGGAGTCTGACTGAAAATGGCTATTGTATTCATTCCTTCACTTGTAGCACTGCTTGAATCTAAAGAGAAAGAGGTTGGGTATGAATTAACTCAGAGTGAGGTTGAGTCGATCCGCGATAATGCTACTACTGTTGAGTTGCCATCAGACATTGTCGACGATATGGACAAAAGCCGTGGCTATCAGGATCTCAATGCGAGTAATGTCTGGAATGATTGGTTAATTTACAAGAAAAATAAATGCTTATGAGAACATTTAAAGATCTACTGAACTGAGTTTATTAAAATTGCTGATTGGGCTAGAAAGGTATAAGTCTGAATTATACGTATAGATTTGATTAACAATGGAAGTTAGCATGGATTTGCGCTAATACAACTAAACTAAAGTTACATTTAGTGTGTGATTAATAGACATCGTTTCAATTTTCTCAGTTCAAGTTTAAGCTTGTAATTCTGTTCTGTACCTCGCTCAATAATTTAACGAGTGTGATGTCCGCTTAGAGCTGTGAGTTCAATTAATCAATGCAACGCTATCCTTAAATAAGGAGGGCATTGTTATGAAGCCAAGAAAACGTATTTACTATACACCTGAACAAAAAGCGATTATTTGGGACAGATATAAACAAGGTGATTCTTTACATGAGATAGCAAGAATGTTTGATAGATACCATTCTTCTATTATGCCCACTATTTATCAAACGGGTGGCTTTCGTCCTCCCGTCCGTAAACGCCACAGATTATCGCTTTCGCTTGATGAACGAGAAGAAATATCGAGAGGATTAGCAAAAAAGTGTAGTATCAGGGAGATAGCTAAAAAGATATCAAGAGCCCCTTCAACTGTTAGTCGTGAGATCCGCAGGCATGGTGGATTAACCAACTACCGTGCAGCAAAAGCGGATAAAAAAGCATGGGATAATGCCTTGAGACCTAAAGCTTGTAAGTTAAGTCAAAACCCTACATTGTGTAAAATAATCGCAGAAAAAATGCATCGAGGCTGGTCACCTGAGCAAATTGCTGGCTGGCTAAAACGTAATTATCCAGATGCTCAGGAGATGAATGTGTCTCACGAAACGATTTATAAAACACTTTTTATACAAACTCGGGGAGCTTTAAAAAAAGAGCTACAGCAATATCTTAGAAGCCGAAGAACGGTACGAAAATCTAGAACCACATCACTTAAAGGAAAAGGATTAGGTTCAATCCCTAATGCGGTTCCCATAAGCGAAAGACCATCGACTGTTGCAGACAGAGCAATTCCTGGTCATTGGGAAGGAGATCTAATTCAAGGCTCTAAAAATTCTTATATTGTCACTTTAGTAGAACGCCATTCACGTTATGTTATGCTAGCTAAAATCAGTGATAATAAAACAACAACAGTGATAGATGCTCTTATTAAACAGGCTCAACAATTACCAACAGAACTATATAAAACATTAACTTGGGACAGAGGCGTTGAAATGACCAATCATGCAGTATTTACTGTAGCGACTGATATTCAAGTCTACTTCTGCGATCCTCAGTCTCCGTGGCAACGTGGTTCGAACGAAAATACGAATAGATTGCTCAGACAATATTTTCCAAAAGGTACTGATTTATCCGTTCATAGCCAACAAAGATTAAATAACATCGCTAGACAACTCAACGAGAGGCCAAGAAAAACGCTAGGTTATGAATCACCAGCAGAACGATTTAACCAGTGTGTTGCATCAACCGATTGAACTCACAGCACAGAGCAGACATCTAGCTCTGTGTTGTTATTGTACCAGCTCAAATTTGAGCTGGTACACACAAATTACCCAACTAGCGATATTCCTCTTATTCCACTTTCAATAATACTTCCCCTATCTGCCGATTCAATAAAATCAGCCCACCATTGCATCATAGGGCGTCTTTGTTCTAAGTAGTCACTACGGTTATAGGCACGCCTAACTTCGTTTTTATCAACGTGGGCGAGGGCGGCTTCGATAACATCAGGTGGGAAGCCTTGCTCATTGAGAGCGGTGCTGGCAATTGAACGTAGGCCGTGTGAGACTAATACACCTCCGAACCCAGCGCGTTTTAATGCAGCATTGACGGTTTGGCTATTCATTGGTTGGGTGGGCTTAATACGGCTAGGAAAGATAAACTCACGGTTACTACTGAGTGGTTTCATTAGCTCTAAAATAGCTAAAGCAGCGTCAGATAACGGAACAGTATGTTCTCGATTCATCTTCATTCTGGCAGCGGGTATCTTCCATTCCTTGGTTTCAAAATTGATTTCGTCCCAACGGGCTTCAGCGGCTTCGGCAGGGCGGGATATGGTGAGTAGCTGCCACATGAACAGGCATCGAGTAGATAGGCTAATACTAGCTGTACGCATTGTTTGCATGAGCTTTGGTAGCTGATCAGGGGGAATACTTGGCATATTCTTTTTCTTGGGTTTTTCAAAAGCCTTGCCAATATTGATACTCGGTACGGCATCAATTAAGCCAGTATTTTGAGCATAGATCATCACTTCGTTGATACGCTGACAAAGGCGGCGAACGGTTTCTAATGCGCCTCTGGCTTGAACCGGTTGTATTGCTTGAACCAATATATGGGCTTTGATATCAGTAACGCTGATGTCACCAATGGCAGGGAACACATCTCGTTCGAGTGAGCGCCAGATATCATTACCGTAGTCTTCTGTTACAGTGGACTTCTTCACTTCCCACCAACGTTCAGCAACTAATTGAAAGGTATTTGCCTTAGCTTCTAAGCTATTACGGACTTGCTCTTTATGGTGATCTTGTGGGTCTATCTGTTTTGCGAGCAGTGTTCTTGCTTCAAGGCGATAACTACGTGCATCAGCAAGGCTGACGGCAGGGTAAGAACCAAGGCTCTTTTTAGCTCGTTTCTTAGTGAGAGGGCGAATGTAGCGAAATGACCACAGCTTGCTGCCATTGGATTTAACCAATAGTTCTAATCCATCGCCATCATAGAGGACATAATCACTCTGTTTTGGCTTTGCTGCGTCGATCTCTTTTGCTGATAAGGGTTTGGTTTGTCTTGCCATTTTTGATGTTCCATTGTTTTTAGGCACCTCAAAAACTATAAAGGTTAACGAGGTGCCTATCAAGGTGCCTAAGATGATTGGATTTAATTAGGTGACATCAGACTGCGCAGGACATAAAAAAGCCCGCAACTCATTGAGTTAGCGGGCTTTTCAGTCTTCTTTGGACGTCCTTAGAAGATAATTTGGTGGAGCTGGCGGGAGTTGAACCCGCGTCCGAAATTTCTACATCCTCGGTACTACATGCTTAGTCTAGTCTTTAAATTCATTTGCCAGCTGCGGACAGACACGCCACTAACAAACTATCCTGATTAAATTTAACGCTTCAACCCCAGGCAAGGCATTCACGCGATCTCTTTTGGGTTTGACCTCTCTTGATCCCCGTCCTAAGAGCGGAGGCTAGGGAGAGAGGGCTCTAAGCAGGTTATTAAGCTGCTAAAGCGTAGTTTTCGTCGTTTGCGACTATTTTTTTGCGGCTTTTTACGAGGCCAACCGCCCCTCGGCATGCACCTTGGGTTTCGCAAATCCCGTCGAATCCAGAATCAGCCCCAAGTTGTTGAGCGCAGTATAACAGAAAAATACTCTATAAAGCTAGAGGTTAGCGGTTAGAATGTTTCATTATACGTGCTTTATCGAGTTGCCATTCACGTTCTTTAATATCAGAACGTTTGTCGTGAGATTTTTTACCTCTGGCAACACCAATTTTAACTTTACACCATGCATTTTTCCAGTAGAGAGAAAGTGCAATAACGGTATAACCTTCACGATTAACTTTACCGTAGAGTGTATCTAATTCGCGTTGATTTAAAAGTAATTTACGGCTACGAGTTGGGTCGCATACAACATGCGATGATGCAACAGTCAGTGGTGTGAAGTTTGCACCGAATAAATAAGCTTCACCGTCCCGCAAAAGAACGTAGCTATCTCCAATGTTGGCTTTGCCTGCACGGAGTGATTTGACTTCCCAACCTTGTAGGGATAGACCCGCCTCGAACTCCTCTTCGATAGAATATTCGTGGCGAGCACGCTTGTTCATAGCAATTGTTGCTGAACCGGGTTTATATGGTTTTTTCTTTGTCATAGTGCAATCATTATACTGTAAGCTGAGTTGAAAGAAATCTTTCTAAGCTGATATTTTTTTGATTGTGCAAATCTTGCCCTATGTGGGTTTTGTTTTTTGTTTAACCAATCAAAGATGGTATTATACGCTCAGTTTTTGGGGATAGGAATTGATATGCCACAGATTAGTCGCTCTGCGTTGGTCCCTTTTAGCGCAGAACAAATGTATAAACTCGTTAATGACGTTATTTCATATCCAAGCTTTTTGCCGGGGTGTGTAGGTAGCCGAATTATTAGTCATAGCTCTGAAGAAATGACCGCTTCTGTTGAAGTGTCAAAAGCAGGTATTAGCAAAACTTTTGTCACAAAAAATGTGCTTGAGGATAATAAATGCATACACATGCAACTTGTTGAAGGGCCATTTAGTAAATTAGCTGGTGGTTGGAAATTTATTCCTTTAAGTGCAGACGCTTGTAAAATCGAGTTTCATCTTGATTTTGAATTTACAAATAAATTGATAGAGCTTGCGTTTGGCAAAATTTTCAAGGAACTAGCAAATAATATGGTTCAAGCTTTCACTTTAAGAGCAAAGGATGTATACAGTGTCTGAGCTGAATATTGAAGTGACATATGCGCTTCCTGAAAAGCAATTTTTGCTATCAGTCAAAGTAAAAGAGGGGACGACAATAGAAGAAGCGATACTTGCTTCTGGTATCCTAGCCCTTAGGGATGATATTGATCTTAAAAAAAACAAGATTGGTATTTATAGTCGTCCCGCTAAATTGACAGATTTAGTGCAAGATGGAGATCGAGTTGAGATTTATCGACCTTTGATTGCAGACCCAAAAGAATTACGGCGTAAAAGAGCTGAAAAATCTAAAGAAGTTAAAAATAAGTAAATTAATTTTATGTAGCGAACCGAGCAAAAGCTCGGTTTTTGTCTTTAAATTTATTTGTGCAAAATGCTTTTAAATAAATTTTTAATAAAGATACTCATAACAACAACCTGCCTGAATAAGTCCTTCAGAAAACAGGTTGTTATTGTCACACTAGGTGGTTCTTAGTGTTTATGGTTAGTCAGCTGTTTTAGTTTCTGATGCTTTTGTTTCAACAGCTTCCATTGATTCCTGCGCGGCAAGATTTTTCTCATTTTTGATGTCAGTAAGAATACCATTACGATCAAAGATAAGAGTCAAAGTTTCTTGCTGAACTGGGTCATGCCCAAGTTCTTGGCGGAAAACATAATACCAAGTCTGAGTACCAAACGGGTCAGATAACATTGGGGTGCCCAAAGTATAAGCAACCTGTTGCTGTGTCATTCCTTTTTGGATCTTAGCGACATCTTTCGCTGTGAGGTAATTACCTTGGTTAATGTCTGGGTGATAGACAAGACGTTCCATCATTGAACAGCCCGTAGACATTAATGCGAGTGATAGCGCGGCAGCAGTTAACAATTTATAACGCATGGATATCTCATTCCTTTTGGAGTCAGAACATCAATGATAATCGACATTGATACAATTTAAAACCTTCCTTATCGACTCTAAGACCACATGAGCGTAAAAAAGTTGTCAAAAATTATGCTGCAAGCAACTCTTTTGCGTTGGCTAGCGTATTTTTTGTTACCGCAGATCCAGCAAGGAGACGCGCAAGCTCTTGTAATCTAGATTTTTTATCCAATAATTGCATACGAGTTTCTGTTTCTACACCATTTGTCTCTTTACTGACATAAAAGTGGTGATGACCGCACCCTGCCACTTGGGGTAAATGTGTAACGCACATAACTTGCGTTGATTCACCTAATTCACGTAGTAACTTCCCTACAATTGCTGCTGTTGGTCCACTAATACCGACATCGACTTCATCAAATATTAATGCGGGCGTATCCATTTTTTTAGCTGTAATCACTTGGATTGCTAGTGCTATACGTGATAACTCACCGCCCGATGCCACTTTCGCAAGTGCTTGGTGTGGCTGCCCTGGGTTAGTCGTCACATTGAACTCTACTTTACAGGCACCATCAATTTGTAGTTGATCTGGAGTAAATTTTACATCAATAGTAAACAGACCATGAGGCATTGAAAGTTGGTGCATGCTATTGGTAATTAATGTACTTAATTCTTGAGCATAATGTAAACGTACATGGTGTAAACGTTCCGCACATTCGAGAGCAATATGATGATTTACTTGTACTTGCGCATTTAACGTTTCAGAATCTTCATTTTGGCTGGCTATTAGTTCTTGTTCGCTCAGTAATTGCTGAAATAATTCGGGTAAAGCTTCGGGAGTGACATGGTGTTTACGCGCTAAGTTAATTTGTTTAGAAATGCGTTTTTCTAGTTCAAACAAGCGATTAGGGTCAAGCTCATATTGGTCACAATAATGCTTTATTTCATCGCTGACTTCGCTGACTTGTATCGATGCTTCTTCAAGCATATCAAGTAGCTCTGAAAATTTAGGGTTGAGAGCGACTAGATCAGATAATTCATTTTTTGCCATATTTAATAAGCTAATAACATTCGCATCATCATTTTCAGATAGTATTTGCGTTGTTGTTTGGCCAATAGCTAAAAATTGCCCATGATTAGCGAGTTGTTTATATTCTTGGTCTATCTCTTCAAATTCCCCTTGAACAGGGAGGAATTCGTTCAGTTCTTTTAGATGATATTCTAGCAACTGTTGTCGAGATTCACGTTCTTGCATTTGTTTTTGAAATACAGCTAATTGTTGGCAGGAATCGTGCCATGTTTGCCATGCTTTTTTCATTTGAGCAATTAGCTCTTGCTGGTTTGAATAGGCATCAAGCAGGGATTTTTGATGAGCGCTATCTAGTAAGAGTTGGTGTGCGTGCTGACCATGGATTTGGATCAGTAATGTTCCTAACTCTCTAAGTTGCGATAAAGGAACTGAAACGCCATTAATGAAACCACGTGAACGGCCATCAGGAGAGATAGTGCGGCGTAATAGGCATTCATTTTGGTTATCGAGTTGGTGCTCAGTAAGCCAATTGGCAGCCAGTTGAGCATCCATTAAGGAAAAGCGAGCACAGAGGTCGGCACGTTGTGCACCGGGGCGCACCATATTGGCTTCACCCCGATTGCCTAAACACAGGCCAAGTGCATCAATAGCAATGGACTTACCCGCACCTGTTTCACCGGTTATGGTTGTCATGCCATTACGGAAATCAATTTCTAATTCACGTACGATTGCAAAATTATTGATTGTTAGTTGGGTAAGCATCGGCGCTCTCCTGTAAAAATACACACCTGTGTTTTAATACAGTGTATGACTGTTTTTTTATACAGTAAAGAGGCAGATTGAAAAAATTAAAAAGTTTTTTTAGCCCATCCTAATTTTGAACTTAACGTGTTGAAATAATTATAATCTTGTGGATGAACCAAATTAAGATTTTTATTACTACGTTTGACAATGACTTCCTCACCGTCCTGAATAGGGAGCATGATTTGGCTATCACAGCTGACTTCATAATCAATATTTGTTCGTAAAAACTTCAGCCGAATACTGCTGTCACTGCTAATCACCAGAGGTCTAGAGGATAAGGTATGTGGAAACATTGGAACCAATACAATAGCATCCAAATTCGGGGTTAAAATAGGGCCACCAGCGGAAAGTGAATAAGCTGTAGAACCTGTTGGTGTAGCAATAATTAAACCATCAGAGCGTTGAGAAAATGCAAATTTTTCATCAATATAGACCTCGAACTCGATCATATGAGCAACTTTGCCAGGGTGTAGAACAATTTCATTAATTGCGGTGCTTTTACGTGCTTTTTGGTTAGCTTTAATGACTTGTGCTTCTAGCAAAAAACGTCTTTCTTCGCGGTATTCACCTTCGAGAACACGTGAAAGTTGTTGTAGTGCGTTATCTGGGTCTAAATCGGTAAGAAAACCGAGATTACCACGATTTACACCAATAACTTTATTATTATACCGAGATAATATACGAGCAGCGCCGAGCATATTGCCATCTCCCCCAACAACAACAACTAAATCAGCTTGTTGGCCTATTTCAGTTAATGTCCCAGTATTGGCATTGACTAATTTTAAATCTTTAGCAACTTGTTTATCGATAATGGCCTGATAGTTTTTTGAAATTAACCAATGGTATATTAATTCATGAGTTGCCAATGCTTCAGGGTGCCTAGGGTGCCCGACAATGCCTATCGTTTTAAAATGTGGTAGTGGTGTATTAGTGTCCTTTCGCATACTTTTTTGGCCTCTGATTGTATGACTTCCCTTGAATCCCTGTATTAGATCCCCATAATACTCTCATATATGGGATTAATGCTAAATACGCGGAGATATTCATGAGTAGTAAAGACCAAAACATGCATGATGAGCAAGCTTTTGAACAAAATGAATCACAAAAAGTGCAAACTGAGCAAGAAGCCAGCGTTCAACAAGCTGCTGAATTACAAGCAGACGAGCAAGCGTTAGCCGCGCGTATTGCTGAGCTTGAGCAACAGTTAGAAGCCTCACAAAAAACTGAACGTGAAGCGATGTTACGTGCACACGCAGAAATTGAAAATATTCGCCGCAGAACTGAGCAAGATATCGAAAAAGCACATAAGTTCGCACTGGAAAAATTCTCAAATGAATTACTACCAGTGATTGATAACTTAGAACGTGCGATAGATGCAGCAGATCACGAAAGTGAAGAGTCTAAAGCGATGTTAGAAGGGCTAAATTTAACGCTAAAAACTTTTTTAGATGCAGTGGCTAAGTTTGGTATCGAGCCTGTCAGTGATATCAATGTGCCATTTAACCCTGACGTTCATCAAGCGATAACGATGATTGAGTCACCAGATCACCAAGCTAATCATGTGATTGAAGTTATGCAAAAAGGGTATACATTAAACAACCGTTTACTAAGACCTGCAATGGTGATTGTCTCTAAATAAAGAGCATCGTTATTTAAATGGAGGCAAATGCCCCCAATAGAATATTACTAAAGGGAAATCTATCAATTGATTTCCCTTTTTTATGACTTAGTGCCAAAAAATCATCTAAGGTTGCAGATTTGGCTCATCTATTACAGGGTTCCAATCAATAGGTGTTTTACCTTGTTGTTCTAAAATAGTGTTAGTTTGTGAGAAATGGCCACAACCTAAAAATCCTCGATGAGCAGAAAGTGGGGAAGGGTGAGGAGCCTTGAGTACATGGTGGCGCTTTGTATCAATTATTTTACCTTTTTTCTGTGCATGGGAACCCCATAGTAGAAAAATAACGCCTTGTGTATTTTCATTGATTGCTTCAATAACTTTGTCCGTGAAGGTTTCCCAACCTAAATGGGCATGGGAGTGAGCATTGCCTTGTTCTACGGTGAGAACGGTGTTAAGGAGTAAAACACCCTGTTGAGCCCAACTGAGCAAATATCCATGATTAGGTCTTTGAAAGCCAGCAATATCCTTTTCTAATTCTTTATACATATTCACTAATGATGGTGGTGGCTTAATACCAGGGAGTACGGAAAAAGAGAGGCCGTGGGCTTGTCCTGGGCCATGATAAGGGTCTTGTCCTAGAATAACGACTTTAATATCGGCAAGTTCGGTATACCTAAATGCATTAAAAACGTCGTCTTGAGCAGGGTAGATAATTTTACCATTTTTGCGTTGTTCTGCCACATAAGCCAGTGTCTCTTTGAAATAGGGTTTTGATTTTTCAGGGCCAATAACATCGTGCCACGTAATGGAGTTTGACATGAAATATTCCATAACAATGAATTTGGGAAGGAACAATTATATGAACCAGTTGATAGCTATAAGCTTACTGGTTCATGAGAGAGAGATAAAGCCCTGATATTAACTATTAATTTTAAAAAAATTGAAAATTTATAAAAATAGTTAAAAAAATAAATTGTGAATTTTGATTTAAATCATAAAGTTGAGGTGATTGAATTAGTTGCTAAGTGGAATAATTGATAAATATCAAAGAAAATGGAGGATCTAGCTGGTATAAAATACCTATATACATTGGTTAGACCAAATATCCAATTACAAGTTTTCATAAGATTGATGGTTAATGTAGCTTCGATTTATTACACAAATCGAATGCAATCTAGCTCGAACGTGGAGGTCGACATGATTACAGGTATTCAAATTACTAAAACTGATAATGCAGCATTGTTGAATTCGTTTTGGTTACTGGATGATGAAAAAAATGAAGCTCGTTGTGTTTGTGCGAAAGCCGATTACAACGAAGGGCAAATTGTTGCTAAAGATGAATTAGGTGCTTTTGAGTATCGCGAAGTTCCTTTAGAAATGAAACCTACCGTACGTGTTGAAGGCGGTCAGCACTTAAATGTTAACGTATTAAGCCGTGAAACATTAGAAGATGCAGTTAAAAATCCAGAAAAATATCCGCAATTAACAATTCGTGTTTCTGGTTATGCCGTGCGTTTTAATTCATTAACGCCTGAACAACAACGTGATGTTATTACTCGTACTTTCACTGAAAGTCTGTAATAAATATTAGACATAATTACATCTAGTAATATATATTAAATTCTAAAGCCATTGTTATCAATGGCTTTTTATTTGTTACTAATAAAGTTGATTATTTCCCACCTTGGTTATTTGTATTTCAATATTCTTCCAACAAATACACTTGTTAGGGAGAAATCATGTCATTATCTACACAACAAATACTATCAAAAAAAGATGAGTATATTTTTGTTAGAGAAAATTTAAATATTTATCTACGGCACCAACATCAAGATATTAAATCATGTATAACAGAGTTATGGCCTAAAGATGTATTAAGAAAAGATTTTTTAGGAACTCAGGCACAATCAAAAGATTATATATTAGCTCTACTAGCACAAGGCGCTTATCATAAAAATTGGCGGTATATACAGGGTATTGAAAAATTAAGTAATAAAGATATTTATGATCTCGGAATTAATGCGGAATTATTAAATGACGAGCAAACGGGATTTCAAGCTAATATTTGTCGATTCAATGGCTTATATGTCCTTTGTTTTGCAGGTACTAACGATATTATCGATTTTTATAGTAATATCCGTCAAGGACTTGGTTTTTATGAGTCTCAATATTTTCAAGCTGTTGGTTTGATGAATATTTTATTCAATGCAGTAAATGGAAATACGATTTGTACGGGGCATTCATTAGGTGGGGGATTGGCTTCAATTGCGGCGTTAGCGAGTCAATCACCTTGTATTGTATTCAGTCCTGCAGGATTGGCAAAAAACACGATTAATAATATTGGGATTGATTATCACGTTGCTGAAAAAATTGCACAAGAAGGGTTGATACGTTATTACACGGTACAATATGACTGGCTCGATAGATTGCAAAACTCTTTACCGATCCCTTCTGCTTTGGGAAATTGTATTAAAATGGCTTATAGCGAACATAACTCTTGGAAAGATTGGTTACCGACCCGTTTAATAACAAGAAGTTTTATAGCTCATTCAATGCTTAAAATTATTAAGGTTATGTGCAAATATAAACCATGGAATAACTGGAATGCAATCACAGGTGAATATAATAAGGTACAAGAAATACCACTAGAAATTTTTCCTATTAAAGAAGAAAAACAGGGGATAAGTTGGCAAGAATGTTGTGAAAGTGCAATCAAAAAAGGAAATATAACTGAATTTTCAGCACTCTTATCATTAGATCATAAACCTTGTAATATTAATGTATTGGCACAACAGTCAGTCAGAACTGCCAATGGGCAATTTATTAAAGCTTTAATTGAATCTCGATATGGTCAAACAATTAAAATGCTTCAATCAAAAGGGCAAAAAAGTATTTTACATTTAGCTGCGCAAAATGGCCGTCTTATACAATCGCAGCTTTTATTGAAAAATGGATTAACAGTAAACATTAAGGATAGTTTAGGAAATACGCCTTTACATGATGCTTTAAATAGCCATGCACTCGATGTTGCTACATTATTATTGGAAAATGGAGCTGATTGGCGTATTAAAAATAATAAAGGCCTAGATTGTAAGGATATACTTGGCAACCATATTATTAAGCCTGATTTGCTGACTCATGAAGGAAAACAAATTCGAGAGAAAGTTTTGCAAATGATGGGCTAAATAAAAAACGGGCCTAAACCCGTTTTTAGTCATTAGCTTTTATCGTTAGATGTTGATATAGCAGAATTAACAGGAGTACGACGTTTTCCAATATTTTTCTTGTCGCGATGGCGTACTTTTTCTTTTTTCTTAGCTTGTTCTTCTTTTTTCTTTTCTTTACGCTTAGCAAGTACTTTCTTTGATGGTTTTGGTTTATTTAACATCGCTTCTGAAGGGGCTTTAGTTGTTGGACGTAAAGAATCAACAACGCGAATCTTGATAGGCTCTTCAATATAACGAGTTATTTTACCAAATAATGGAAAGTCATGCGCTTCGACTAAAGAAATTGCCGTGCCTTTACGCCCAGCTCGGCCAGTACGGCCAATACGGTGTAAGTAGACATCTGCAGTTCTAGGCAAGTCAAAGTTAAAAACATGGCTAACGTTTTCGATATCTAAGCCACGAGAAGCTACATCTGTTGCAACCAGTACTTTAACTTGGCCATCAACGAGGCGGCGTACAGCTTCATTACGCTTAGCTTGTGGCATTTCCCCTTCAAGATAACAAGGTTCGATACCCGCTTCGCGTAACCATTGGACTAATTCACGTAAACGCTCACGCTTACGTACGAAGACGATGGCTTTGGTGACTTCATCTTGTTTTAACAAATGGCACAGTAAGGCTGTTTTATGCTCTAGTGTGTCAGCACGGTAATGAAATTGCTGAATTTTTTTACGTTCACGGCGTGAAGGGTCGGCATCAATTTCAATTGGATCTTCTAATAAACGCTCAGCAAAGTCACGAATAGCTTCGCCTTCAAGAGTGGCAGAAAACAGCATGGTTTGCTTGCGCCAGCGTGTTTCGCCTGCAATTGTTTCTATGTCATTGGCAAAGCCCATGTCGAGCATGCGGTCAGCTTCATCAAGGATCAAAATCTCAACTGCGCGGCAGTCAAAGTTTTCTTCCTTAATATACTGGAGTAGTCGGCCTGTTGTTGCGACGACAATATCTTGATTTTCGCTGAAAACTTCAGCGTGGTTCATATAAGCAACACCACCAGTGATGGTAGCGATATCTAGGTGATTATGGGCGCATAATTCTTTTGCTTGGTCAGCAACCTGCATGGCTAATTCACGAGTTGGCGTGACAACCAGAACGCGAGGTGGCCCTGATTTCTTTCTCGGGAAATCAAGTAAATGTTGGATCGCAGGCAGTAAAAACGCGGCGGTTTTACCTGTTCCTGTCGGGGCTGAACCTAATACATCGCGGCCATCCATTGCAGCAGGAATTGCTGCCGCTTGAATCGCGGTCGGACGTTGATAGCCTTTGTCTGAAAGCGCATTAATTAGGCTTTCATCAAGTTCAAGTTCAGTAAAAGTGGATGCAGTCATGATATACCTCTATTAGGGGCGCTGATTATAAACAGGTTAGCAAAATTGTTCACCTGAAAAAATCAGCTTTGCTCAAGTGTAACTGTTTTCACTACGGACAGGGAGCGATATATCTATGGATATGAGTGAAATATAAAGAAGGCAAATAGTTGAAGGAGGAGAGAGCTCCTCCTTCAGTATGCTTAGCTAAGCATATTAATTAACCATGTATGATAAGGGATACCCACTAAGTCAATGAGTACTGCACCACTGAGTGGCACAATCATGAAAGCTTTCATCGAAACTTGTTTGTAACGTTCACAAACCGAGGACATATTTGCCATTGCGTTTGGCGTCGCACCTAAACCATGCCCCATTAAGCCAGCACACATTACAGCAGCATCGTAGTTTTTGCCTAATAAACGGAAAATGACAAAGACAACTAACAAAATTAAAATAATAACTTGTGCTAATAGGATGGTGAATAATGGTAAAGCAACGGCTTTTAGCTCCCATATTTTCAATGACATCATAGCCATAGTCAAAAATAGACCAAGTGAAACTTCAGAGATAAGGTCAATCGATTTTTGGTTAATACGGAATAATTCGACTTGGTCATTAATATTACGGATAACTATTGCAATAATCATCGCCCCGACATAGCTGGGTAATGAAAACCCAGTGGCTTTGGTAAATTGCGCTGAAGCGAATTGACCGATAACCATAATCCCTAGAACGAGAGCAAGCATTTTTAAAAAAGCGTGCGCATCGATAGATTCAATTTTCCCCGCGATAGTTTCAGGAACCTGAACTCGCTCAACGTTTTCATCAGCTTTAATGTGAACGTTAAATTTCTTAATTAAGAATGTTGCAATAGGGCCACCGAGTAAGCTTCCTGTAATTAGGCCAAAAGTTGCCGCAGCAATGGCTGCAACCGTTGCGGATTGCACACCAAGGCCTTCAGCCATGCCACCGAAGGCAGCCGCACCGCCATGGCCTCCAGTAAGAGACACGCCACCAGCCATGATACCGATAACGGGATCAACACCGAGTAAATGCGCCAGGCCTGCGCCAAAAGTGTCTTGGAAAATAACGACAAACCAGCAAATAAACAGGTAGATAAAGAGTAACCGGCCACCGCTTTTTAAGATGCGGAAGCTGCCATCAATACCAATGGTGGTAAAGAAAGCGACCATTAAAAAAGTTTGTAAACTGGTATCAAAATTGATTTCAGCAAGGTTAAATGATTTGAGTCCCCAAATAATCAAACTAACCAGAAAACCGCCAATGACGGGAGAAGGGATACAAAAGCGCTGTAGCCATTCGATACGTTTTTTTAAGTGGATCCCCATGAGTAGGCAGATCACCGTTAGGAAGAGGGTGGAGAGTGTGTCGAGGTGTAGAATCATATTTTTCCCTTTTTAACTGTTGTTTTTCACGCTACAGCGTTGTTGGCCGCGCTCCGTTACCCTAGTCACATACTTTTGTATGCTTCTAGGGATAACGTCACTTGCCGCCTAGCTGTAACGCGAAATTCAATAGTTAAAAACCATTAAGTTATCGTGCTACAGCTAGTTTGATAATCAACTTCAAAGCTATTTTTATTGTGGTGTTTGAAAATTAATTATCTTAACAGCGTGAGAAACAGTGTATTTATCAGTCGAATTGTTGTGTTGTTTTATTAGAATAAATATTGGTAAATCAAATAAGCCGCGAGTTTGGCGGTATGGTTGTCAATATCAAATTCAGGGTTGCATTCTGCGATATCAAAAACAGCCATTTTTTGGCTACTTTTGATAATGGCAAACAGTTCATCAAAAACTTCAGTGAAAATACCTTTCGGTGCTGGTGCGCTAACGCCCGGCGCAATGGCAGCAGAAAACACATCTAAATCAACGGTGACATATAAATAGTCTACGCCGTCAATAAATTTTTTAATTTTTTCAATTGCTTGAGGAAGCTTAGAATAAGCAAGTTCTTTATCACGGATATATTGGCAACCTAATGAATTAGCGGTATCGAACAATACTTTAGTATTGCCGTGGTCTGCGATGCCTAAACATAAATATTGAAAAGGGCGTTGGTGCTGCTGACACAACATGGCAGATTGTAAAAATGGGGTACCAGAAGTCGCGATAGGGGCTTCGCGTAAGTCAAAATGCGCATCAAAGTTAATAATACCGATCGTTTTACCTGCTTGATAATGTTCAACATAGTCAAACAGGCCTTGGAAGCTTGCAAATGCGACTTCATGGCCACCGCCAAGTACAATCGGCTTTTGGTTTTCAGCGAGCAGTGCGATAAGCTGGTCGGATAAACGACGTTGTGCGGCTTCCAGATTGCCATCATCACAGCTAATTGTACCGACATCTTTAATTGCAAGCGGTTGATGAATAGGTAACCCAGCCAGTTGATAGCGAATTGCATCTGGGCCTGCTTTAGCGCCTTGGCGGCCTTTATTGCGCCTAACGCCCTCATCAGAAGCAAAACCAATTAATGCAAATTCAGCAGGTGTGTGTTTATTAATGACTTGATGGATGCGCAAATGCTCTTGTGTTTCACCATCTGTGCGCCCTTGCCATTGGAAAGGTTGTGTCATAGTTACTCCAAGTTAATTAATTTAGTGATGTTATGCGCTGTTTGGCAGGTGTGCGTGATAAATTCATCCACGCGATGTGTAGAGCGGAATTCAGGTGCCATAACTGAAACGACAGCTAACACATCATTTCCTTTGAAAATCGGTGCAGATACCCCCAGTACGCCTTCATCGATTTCACTCACAGACATGCCGTAACCTTGCTTGCGTATCTGTTGTAAATCTTGTTGTAGCTTTATTTTTTGTTGTTCAGTGGTTAACTGCTTTGTATGAGCTTCAAGTACTTGGTTTTGATAGAGTTCATGACGAAAAGCTAACAAGGTTTTCGCACTTGCTCCCTTAACTAAAGTATTGCCTCGCCCAATAATAAAAGAACAGCGTAGCGCTTGTTCACTCTCAATCATGTCGACACAAATGGTCTCTCGTAAATTTGAGGTAATAATTGCCACCGTTTCTTGGGTTTTTTTCGCTAAAGTTTGCAGTTCTTGTTTAGATGCGCTCATCAATAAACTGTGGTGATAGTATTTTTCTTGATTTTTGATACTCTGCGAGCCGACACAATATGTGCCATATTGTTTTGCGTGAGATACAAATTCCCAATCTATGAGAATTGTTAGTAAACGATAGACTGTTGATAATGGGATCTCTAACGCTGATGAGATAGACTGTGGCGTCACTGGAGATGCGCAAGTTGTGATGTAAGACAAGATGTCTAAGGTTCTATTTATACTGTTCATAGCATCTCCTTTTTTTCGAACTTATCAGTAAATTTTTTTCGTCTCAAATATAATTCCCATAATATGAGAATTATATTGTAGCAAATAGGTTAATTTATGACTTTTATTTGCTTAGAATGAGAATATTCGAACAAGTATTAGCCAATTAGAGTGTTTGCATGTGTGAGCAAAAAAAGAATTACCGTAAAGGCGGTTTTACATTTAAACAGTTTTTTGTGGCTCATGACCGATGTGCGATGAAAGTGGGGACGGATGGCGTGCTATTGGGGGCTTGGGCTCCCGTGGACGGTGTTCAATCTGTATTAGACATTGGAAGTGGTAGTGGGTTAATAGCCTTGATGTTAACGCAAAGAAATACAAAGTTACGTGTTGATGCGGTCGAATTAGATAGTGATGCCGCAGTGCAAGCGCAGGGAAACTTTACTGAATCGCCATGGGCTGAGCGTTTGCATGTTATCAACCAAGATATTGTCAGCTACAGTCAGTTGCATTCAGTTCAATATGATTTGATTGTGAGTAACCCACCGTATTTCGAACCTGCTGTTGCGTGTCGGGACGAAAAACGAGACCAAGCGCGATATACCGCGACATTAACTCATGATGTATTACTAGAAAGTGCAAAATCCTGTCTTCTATCTCATGGACTATTTTGTTTAGTGCTGCCCTATGAGGTCGGTGAAAAAATGCAGAAGATGGCTGAGAATTCAGGCTGGTTTACTGCTTTTCGCGTTAATGTTAGTGATAAACCTACAACAGCCTACCATCGCATGCTATTGGGCATTCAACTGCAAGAGACACAAACACAAGTGACATCGCTGGCACTCAAAGATGAAAAGGGTGAGTATACTGATGAATTTCGTAAACTAATTCAGCCATTTTATGTGAAATACTAAAGCCGGCACTTAAGGCCGGCCCTAGCTCACGTTATTCAGGTTGTAAAATAGTGGGGCCTGAATTAGGAAGTGTTTCTGGGTAATCTAAGGTGTAATGTAATCCCCGGCTTTCTTTGCGTTCTAATGCACAACGAACCATTAATTCAGCAACTTGAACTAGGTTTCGTAGTTCCAATAAATTATTTGAGATACGAAAGTTGGCGTAATAATCGTGAATCTCTTGTTGAAGTAAATGGATGCGGCGTAATGCACGTTCAAGGCGTTTAGTCGTTCTGACGATCCCCATGTAGTCCCACATAAATAGACGTAATTCATGCCAATTATGTTGAATAACCACCTGTTCATCTGAGTTATGTACTCGGCTTTCATCCCACTCAGATAAATAGGGAATATCATCGATCTGTTTGATCGTTTTATTAATGTTTTCAGCTGCCGCCCAGCCGTATACCAAGCACTCTAATAGCGAATTGGATGCCATACGGTTTGCACCATGTAAGCCGGTGTAGCTCACTTCGCCAATTGCATAGAGATTCGTGATATCAGTCATACCCGTTTCATCGACAATTACACCACCGCATGTGTAATGGGCCGCTGGTACGATAGGGATGGGCTCTTGAGTGAGGTCTAACCCTAAAGTCATCAATTTCGCATAAATAGTCGGGAAATGGTTTTTAACGAAATCGCTAGGCTTATGGCTAATATCCAAATACATGCAATCAGCACCAAGGCGTTTCATTTCATGGTCAATAGCACGTGCAACAACATCGCGAGGGGCAAGTTCACCACGATCGTCGTGATCTGGCATAAACCGGCTACCATCAGGGCGCTTGAGGTAAGCTCCCTCACCACGTAATGCCTCAGTTAAT
The DNA here is from genome assembly GCF_028482485.1 of Providencia sp. PROV116. NCBI lineage: Bacteria > Pseudomonadati > Pseudomonadota > Gammaproteobacteria > Enterobacterales > Morganellaceae > Providencia > Providencia sp. PROV116. The sequence goes on from NZ_JAMPQO010000024.1 coordinate 41,894, forward strand.
AAAAAATTACGTGCTTGTGGATGAAATAAACAAGTTGGGTGAAATTGATTAAACTCAAGGTTAGCAACACGGCAGCCAGCTCGCCATGCCATTGCAATGCCATCACCAGAAGAAATATCTGGATTCGTGGTATATTGATAAACTTTAGCCGCTCCACCCGTAGCCAGAACAATCGTTTTCGCTCGAATAGTTTCAACTTGTTCTTTTTGGCGGTTCCAAACGTAAGCACCTAAAATTCGCGGTGATTCAGCTGTGCTAGAAAGGATTAGGTCGACGGCATTATAGCGTTCTTTAATATGAATGTTTGGGTGAGCAAAAGCGAGGTCGACTAACGTGGTTTCAACTTCTTTTCCTGTCGCATCAGCATGATGGAGAATTCGTCGATGGCTATGGCCGCCTTCACGGGTCAAATGATACTGTGTTTCGCCGTTCTCGGTAATCTCTGTATCGAATAAAACACCTTGGTCGATAAGCCATTGAACGCAGTGTTTTGCATTGGAGGCAATAAACTCAACAGCTTCTTTCTGGCAGATACCTGCACCAGCAATTAGTGTATCTTCTACATGAGATTCGATGCTGTCAGTGTCATCAAAAACTGCAGCAATACCGCCTTGTGCGTAATAAGATGCTCCTTCGCTAAGGCTGCTTTTACTAAGAATGGTCACTTGATGAAAGGGGGCGAGCCGCAAGGCAGCTGAAAGTCCTGCGACACCACTCCCAATGATTAAAATATCAGTGTAATGCTGTGTGGATTCGTTCATAAGTGTTTGCATGTATATAATAGTATGTATTGAGTTTTTTATGTTAGCCTATCGAGTGTCCTATTGCTATGAGTGGATGGCTGTTAAGGTACAGTATATTGACCTAGCGCTATTTACGTATTCAAATGGTTTTAGTGTGATAGCTATCGCATTCGTGCCTAAAATCTGTATGCTGTCTTCTGGATCTTGTAGTTAGTTGTTTTAATAAGGATCTTTAAGATCAACCAAGTAATTTTTTCATCAGTTTTGTAAATTTTTGACTATTTTTTTAGATTAAATTGAACTTCAACGAGTTCTACTACTCAAAGTAGTGCTTGCTTTAGGAAGGGAGAACATGATCAAGTTAACATATTATCGGCCTGAATTCGGGAGATACTTCCTAGAATGAGCGAGCAATTGACCGACCAGATTTTGGTTGAAAAGGTACAAAAAGGCGATCAACAAGCTTTCAACTTATTGGTGATAAAATATCAGCATAAAGTCGCGAGCTTAGTATCTCGCTATGTACCGCAAGCAGATGTGCCTGACGTTGCGCAGGAGTCATTTATAAAAGCTTATCGCGCCATTGGTTCGTTTCGTGGTGACAGCGCATTTTATACTTGGCTTTATCGGATTGCGGTAAATACAGCTAAAAATTATTTAGTTGCCCAAGATAGGCGCCCACCTGCGTCGGACTTGGAAGCGAGTGATGCAGAAAACTTTGAAACCGCGAGTGCCTTAAAAGAAATTTCGAACCCAGAGAACTTAATGTTGTCTGATGAATTAAAGAAAGTTGTTTTCCGGACCATCGAATCGCTGCCTGAAGATCTTAGAATGGCAATTACGCTCCGCGAGTTAGATGGTTTGAGCTATGAAGAAATCGCAGAAATAATGGATTGCCCAGTCGGCACCGTACGTTCTCGTATTTTTAGGGCAAGGGAAGCGATTGATAATAAAGTTCAGCCACTGATTCAACAGTATTAGTATGTTAAATCAGTCAATTAAACATAATTGTGATGCAATTAACTGAAGGTAATTGGGCATGCAAAGAGAGAAACTTTCCGCAATGATGGATGGCGAAGTACTAGACTTAGAACTGGTCAGCGCTATTTCACGTGATTCAACGTTAAAACAACGTTGGGAGAGCTATCATCTTATTCGTGATACTCTACGTAACGATACTAGTGAAGTCATGCATTTTGATATTGCAAGTAAAGTTGCGGCAGCATTAGAGAATGAAGCTGTGCGTATTAATCCTCAGGTAGTTGTCGAATCGCAGCCAGAGCCTGCGACTTGGGGGGCTTTCCCATTCTGGGGCAAAATTCGTCCTTGGGCGAGCCAGTTAACTCAAATTGGTGTTGCAGCCTGTGTGTCTTTGGCTGTAATTGTTGGCGTTCAACAATACAACCAAAGTAATGCGGTTGACTCACCGGTTGATGAGCCAATGTTCAATACCATTCCTGTCGGCAGCGGGGCACCAGTTAGCTTGAATATCTCAGATAACCAATTATTTGGTAATGAGCAGCAACTTCAACAAGTTGAACAACAAAATCAACGCATTAATGCGATGCTACAACAGTATGAAATTGAAAGACGCTCGATGCTCAACCAGCAATATCAAGAGTCTGCACAACCTGCGTCTTCAGCAGGAGTTAAATTGCAATAATGAATAAATGGTTATCCGTCATCTGCCTGACGGGCAGCCTGATTATTTCTAATCAAGCTTCGGCATCTGAAATAGATGCCGATGTTCTTTTTAAAGAAATGGGGAATGCTGCCCAGAACCTTTCTTACGAAATGTCTTATATGACATTTAGTCCGCAATCAATAACGCCTGTACGTTATCGCCATGCAATCATTAATGGTGAACCTGTTTCACAAATGATCCAAATGGACTCATCGCGTCGTGAAATTGTTCAAAAAGGCAATAGTATTAGTTACTTTGAGCCTGGTTTTGATGCATTCAGTTTAAACGGCAAATATATAGTTGATAATTTACCATCAGTAGTTTTTGCCAATTATCAGCAAATTAAACCTTATTATAATTTTATTGATGCGGGACGTACCCATATTGGTGATAGGCCTGCGTTAGTGATTCGCATAATATCGAAAGACAATTCTCGGTTTAACTATGTAGTATTAATCGATGAAGAAACGAAATTGCCATTACGTATCGACCTTCTCGATAATAATAGCCAAACATTAGAACAATTTCGTGTGATCTCGACGGTGCTAGATAGCCAAACAGTGAAAGACTCATTACTCGCATTAAGTAAGGTAAATATGCCGCCATTATTGATTTCCCCTAAAAATGGAAATCCTTCTTTTAAATGGCAAGTTGGCATGTTACCTCCTGGTTTTGAAGAAATATCTCGTTCTTCGCGAAAATTAGCTGAAGACGACGTAGTAGAAACCGCAATGTTTAGTGATGGTTTATTTACCTTTTCTGTAAATGTGACAAAATCGACTAAAGGCCCGTTACTTGATCAACCGCTTCAAAATGGGCGTCGTACTATTTATACGATGACGCAAAAGCAAAATGTTATCACTATTATTGGTGAATTACCGTTAGCAACAGCGCAAGTGGTAGCAGGTAGTATTCAGTTTCGGGAGTAAATTATGGTAAAAGAGTGGGCAACAGTAGTCCGTTGGCAAAACGGTAGGGCTTTATTGCGCTATGGTTCTTCGTCCGGCTGTGGCAGTTGTGGTGCTCGTAAAACCTGTGGTTCTTATGCTTTAAGCAAAATAGGGCCAAATACGGAACATGAATTAGAAATTGCGATTGAACAACCGCTAGTTGAAGGGCAAAAAATTGAAGTGGGCATCCCGGAGGGAAGCTTGATCCGTTCAGCGCTATTAGTTTACTTAACGCCTATTTTGGGGTTGTTTATTTTTGCAGGTTTAGCTCAGGCGTTTGATTTTGAGCAGTTTTGGATAGCGATTTCAGGTATAATTGGTGGTATTATTGGCTTTTATATTGCGCGTAGACTAGCCTCAAATTGGCGTGATGATGAAGCTTTTCAACCTGTTGTTTTACAGATAGGGCTACCTCCGAGTGAGCTTTCAGTACAAATTAATTGCTAAATTTCAATATATTGAGTTAGAAGGTTAATTTGATATTATCAATAGAAAGGGGAAACTTATGTTTCCCTTTTTTGTGGATTAGAGTTAATTAACAAACAAATAGTATTATGGCGAACAAAGTTATTAACCTATTTTGTCTGTTTTGAGTTAGAAATTACAATAGATTGACTATGGCTATAGAAGTGGTTGGCGTGAGTTGTATTAATGATGAATTACGGCAACTAATCTATAACCTGATGCAGGTTTACAGTTGTTTTACATTGAATCTTTGTGTTAGCGGGTTCTTATATGTAAAATGCAGCTAATTAACAATCTTGTGATAATCATAGCATTTTAGTTTTGTTGCAATATTTGCACAAAGCTGATTTTGTAAGGCAATTTAAAAGAAGATATTACCTTGAAAATCAATAATATAAGAAACTTTTCCATCATTGCACATATCGACCACGGTAAGTCGACCTTGTCAGATCGCATCATTCAAATTTGTGGTGGCTTAACCGACCGCGAAATGGCGGCACAAGTTTTAGACTCGATGGACTTAGAGCGTGAGCGTGGGATCACTATTAAAGCACAGAGCGTGACGCTTGATTATAAAGCTTCAGATGGTGAAACTTACCAATTAAACTTCATTGACACACCGGGTCATGTTGACTTCTCTTATGAAGTGTCTCGTTCATTAGCTGCCTGTGAGGGGGCTTTGCTGGTGGTTGATGCAGGGCAAGGTGTTGAAGCTCAAACTTTGGCAAACTGCTATACCGCTATCGAGATGGACTTAGAAGTTGTTCCGGTCTTAAATAAAATTGACTTACCTGCTGCTGATCCTGAACGTGTTGCCGATGAAATCGAAGATATTGTCGGCCTTGATGCGCATGATGCGGTTCGCTGCTCTGCAAAAACCGGTATTGGTGTTCAAGATGTGATTGAACGTCTTGTTAAAGAGATTCCACCACCTGTTGGTGATGCAGATGCTCCGTTACAAGCACTGATTATTGACTCTTGGTTTGATAACTATTTAGGCGTGGTTTCTTTGATCCGTATTAAGAGCGGAACATTGAGAAAAGGCGATAAAATTAAAGTTATGAGCACAGGGCAAGTGTATAACGCAGACCGCCTTGGGATTTTCACACCGAAGCAAATCGACCGCGATGTATTAAGTTGCGGTGAAGTGGGCTGGTTAGTTTGTGCGATTAAAGATATCACTGGCGCCCCAGTTGGGGATACATTAACTGGGGCTCGCAACCCGGCAGATAAAGCGTTACCAGGGTTTAAAAAAGTTAAACCACAGGTATATGCAGGCTTATTCCCCGTCAGTTCTGATGACTATGAATCATTCCGTGATGCATTAGGTAAATTAAGTCTAAATGACGCATCTTTATTTTATGAACCAGAAACTTCGACTGCGTTAGGCTTCGGCTTCCGTTGTGGTTTCCTTGGTTTACTGCACATGGAAATCATTCAAGAGCGTTTAGAACGTGAATATGATCTTGATTTGATTACCACTGCACCGACTGTCGTGTATGAAGTGCAGCAAACTAACGGTGATATCGTGTATGTCGATAGCCCATCTAAGCTACCGGCATTGAACAATATTGAAGAATTACGTGAACCAATCGCAGAGTGTCACATGCTGATGCCTAAAGAATATTTAGGTAACGTTATTACACTTTGTATTGAGAAACGTGGCGTTCAGACCAATATGGTCTATCATGGTAATCAAGTATCGCTGACTTATGAAATCCCAATGGCAGAAGTAGTATTGGATTTCTTCGATCGCTTAAAATCAACGTCTCGCGGCTATGCATCTTTAGATTATGCATTTAAACGCTTCCAAGCATCAGATATGGTGCGTGTTGATGTTCTTATTAATAATGAACGTGTTGATGCTTTGGCCTTGATCACACACCGTGCGAATTCTCAATATCGCGGTCGTGAACTGGTCGAAAAAATGAAAGAGCTAATCCCGCGTCAGCAGTTCGATATTGCGATTCAAGCAGCGATTGGTAACCATATTATTGCTCGTTCTACAGTTAAACAATTGCGTAAAAACGTACTTGCCAAGTGTTATGGTGGTGACGTTAGCCGTAAGAAAAAACTGTTGCAGAAGCAAAAGGATGGTAAGAAACGTATGAAGCAAGTTGGTAACGTTGAGCTACCACAAGAAGCGTTCCTTGCTATATTGCACGTTGGTAAAGACTAAGTTTACAAGGAGCTTCGATGGCTAACACCTTTGCCTTGATCCTAACACTGGCAACATTAATCACAGGGATTATATGGTGTTTAGACAAGTTTAAATTTGCACCTGCGCGTAAAGCAAAACTCAAGCAGTTACAGGATGCAACGAATGGCGCAGTGAGTGAAGCGGATGTAGCAAATGCTGTCCGCCGCCCATCGTGGCTTGAAACAGGGTCGTCTATTTTCCCTGTGTTGGCGATTGTACTGATTGTGCGTTCATTTATTTATGAGCCATTTCAAATACCTTCAGGGTCAATGATGCCAACGTTGTTAGTTGGTGATTTTATGTTGGTTGAGAAATTTGCTTATGGTTTAAAAGACCCAATTACACAAACGACATTAATCGAAACAGGTAAACCGAAACGTGGCGATATCGCAGTTTTTAAATACCCAAGAGATCCTAATGTTGATTTTGTAAAACGAGTTATTGGAATGCCGGGTGATAAAATTATTTATAACCCAGATGCAAAGGAATTAACAATTTACCCGAATTGTGCAGATAACAAATGTACAGAGACCTTACCTATTGTTTATGGTCCTCTGGCGCCGAGTGAATGGACCATGTTCCTTGATATCGGTTCTGTTGTTGATAACCAAAAGGGAAATTATGAAATTCCACTAGACCAACCTTTACCAAGGAATGCGTTACGTCAGTATGAGCGTAGTGAAAAGTTGGATACGGTTGAGCATCAAATTTTAATTATTCGTCAAGCAATTACTGAAGCTAAATATCTGCAACCAGGTATGCCGAAGAATGAATGGATTGTTCCTGAAAAACACTACTTTATGATGGGTGACAACAGGGATAATAGCTCTGATAGCCGTATGTGGGGCTTTGTACCAGAAGAAAATTTAGTCGGTCGCGCAGTATTTATTTGGTTAAGTCTTGATAAACAAGAAAACGAATGGCCGACAGGTATTCGCTTTAGCCGAATTGGTCCACTATAATTTGAATAGTGGGTCTAGCCAAATGTTGGAAATGCGGGTTTTCATTTGAAAATCCGCATTAACCGAAGCATTATTGTTTTACCCAGTGTACAATATAGATTAATTAATATTATTGGCTCCCCAATTATTAACTCTCCTATTTTAACTTATTGTAACTAATGAATTTTTATAATTAGTTCCACTGAGCTGTAAAATATATGGAAGCATAAGGAGTCAGTGCAAACGCAACAGTTTTGTAAAATGGTGAATTTTACAGGTCTGTTGCGTGTGCTTTTTTATCAAATAAAAAATGGTTGGGCGCACATGAACCCCTCTTTATTAGAAAAATTACAGCGTAAGCTTGGTTATCAATTCAAACAGAACGAGTTATTAATCCAAGCATTGACACATAGAAGTGCAAGTAGCAAACATAATGAGCGTCTAGAGTTTTTAGGTGACTCAATTTTGAGTTTTGTGATTGCAAATGACTTATACCACCGTTTTCCAAAAGTGGACGAGGGTGATATGAGTCGTATGCGAGCAACGCTTGTACGCGGAAATACATTAGCAGAAATCGCACGTGAATTTGAACTCGGTGAGTGTTTACGTTTAGGGCCGGGGGAATTAAAAAGCGGTGGTTTTCGTCGCGAATCTATCCTTGCTGATACTGTTGAAGCACTGATCGGTGGTATTTTTTTAGATAGTGATATCCAAACGATCGAAAGAATTATTTTAGATTGGTATCAAAGTAGACTGGTTGAGATCAGTCCGGGTGATAAGCAAAAAGACCCGAAAACAAGGTTACAAGAATATCTGCAAGGGCGCCATTTACCACTACCTAATTATTTGGTTGTTCAGGTTAAAGGTGAAGCTCACGATCAAGAATTTACGATCCACTGCCAAGTTAGTGGTATTGACCAACCGATTAATGGTGTTGGCTCAAGCCGTCGTAAAGCAGAGCAAGCAGCAGCAGAGCAAGCATTGAAAATTTTGGAGCTTGAATGAGTGAATTACAATCCCACTGTGGTTTTGTTGCCATAGTTGGACGGCCAAATGTCGGTAAATCGACATTATTGAATCAATTACTGGGGCAAAAAGTTTCGATTACTTCGAGAAAGCCACAGACGACTCGCCATCGTATTATGGGGATCCATACAGAAGATAATTACCAAATTATTTATGTTGATACCCCAGGACTTCATATTGAAGAAAAACGTGCAATTAACCGTTTAATGAACCGGGCTGCATCCAGTTCAATTGGTGATGTTGAGTTAGTTATTTTTGTCGTTGAAGGGACTAATTGGACCGCTGATGATGAAATGGTATTGACCAAGTTATCTAGCTTACGTTGCCCTGTTATATTAGCAATTAACAAAATTGATAATGTGACTGATAAAACGATACTATTGCCTCATATCAGTATGATCAGTCAGAAAATGAATTTTTTAGATGTTGTTCCGATTAGTGCTGAAAAAGGTACTGGTGTGGATACAATTGCTAAAATTGTTAAACAGCATATCCCTGAAGCAGTACACCATTTTCCGGAAGATTACATTACTGACCGTTCGCAGCGTTTTATGGCATCTGAGATTATCCGTGAAAAGCTCATGCGTTTCTTAGGTGATGAACTACCATATTCGGTAACGGTTGAAATTGAACAATTTAAGGTAACAGAAGCGGGTATTTACCATATCAATGGCTTGATTCTTGTTGAGCGTGAAGGTCAAAAGAAAATGGTTATTGGTAACAAAGGTAGCAAACTGAAAACCATCGGTACCGAAGCGCGTATCGATATGGAAAGAATGTTTGATAACAAGGTGCACCTTGAGCTTTGGGTTAAAGTTAAATCAGGCTGGGCTGATGACGAAAGAGCATTACGTAGCCTGGGTTATGTTGACGACCTAAAATAGCAGGTGGCAAAGTGAGTGGTTGGCAGCGTGCGTTTGTACTCCATTCAAGGCCTTACAGTGAGACGAGTTTATTACTCGATTTTTTTACTGAAGGCGAAGGAAAAATACGTTTACTTGCAAAAGGCGCTCGCCGTAATCGCTCACCATTAAGGGGCTGCTTACAGCCCTTCACACCTTTGCTAATCCGTTGGGGAGGCAAAGGTGAAATCAAAACCTTAATTAATGCAGACCCTGTATCTTTAGCCCTCCCTTTAACAGGAACCGTTCTATATAGCGGTTTATATCTTAATGAATTAACCGCGCGTGTATTAGAATTTGGTACACCATATTCTGCACTATTTTTTGATTATCTCTCCTGTTTACAAATTCTTGCCGCAAGTGAACACACACCCGAATTTGCATTGCGTCGATTTGAACTGGCCCTGCTTTCCTATCTTGGCTATGGTGTTGATTTTTTACATTGTGCTGGTAGTGGAGAACCTGTTTCTGACACAATGACTTACCGGTATAGAGAAGAAAAGGGATTTATTGGTAGTTTGGTTGTTGACCAACTTAGTTTTACGGGTAAACAACTTAAAGCACTGGCAAGTCGCGAATTTCCTGATGCAGATACGCTTAAAGCAGCAAAACGTTTTACTCGACTTGCTTTAAAGCCTTATTTAGGTGGAAAACCTTTAAAAAGCCGAGAGTTATTTCGCCAGTTTACTTATTCGCCAGTTGTGCAGAACAAACAGAGTTGAAATTGTTTTTAATTTTATTTTTACCTAGTTTGTTATACCGCTAATACCCCTAATACCTCTATATATCCCTTTCTCATGTATCTTTTTAGCTGAACTGGCTTTATCAAACAATATATTTTTTTGTCGATATAAAATCTTACGAAGCGCTTCGCAAAAATTAAATACAACGACTGAAATAGGGTATGTATATTGGAATTTACTTCGAATGATGAGAGATTTATTCCCTCAGCACAGGAAATTACAGTAGGATAGTAGGCAGATAAGTTTATTAGCGTTTACTAATGGGGAATAAAAAATGGCAGAGCTTTTGTTAGGCGTAAATATCGACCATATTGCAACGGTTAGAAATGCAAGAGGAACTCAATATCCAGATCCTGTACAAGCTGCGTTCGTTGCTGAACAAGCGGGAGCTGATGGTATCACCATTCATTTACGTGAAGACCGCCGTCATATTACAGATAGAGATGTCACATTGCTAAATGAAACCATTCAAACTCGAATGAATCTTGAAATGGCGGTAACGGACGAAATGGTAGAGATTGCTTGTCGTATTAAGCCTGCATTCTGCTGTTTAGTACCTGAAAAACGGGAGGAAGTGACCACGGAAGGCGGTTTAGATGTCGCAGGGCAAAAACAGAAAGTTGCAGATGCTGTTAAACGCCTCACAGAAGCGGGTATTTTAGTTTCATTGTTTATTGATGCAGACCACGCACAAATTGATGCTGCGCAAGAGTGTGGTGCTCCGTTTATTGAAATCCATACAGGAGCCTATGCAGATGCTAAAACAGAACAGGAGCAAGAACTTGAGTTTCGCCGTATTCATGATGGCGTTATATATGCGGCGAGTAAAGGAATTAAAGTCAATGCAGGTCATGGCTTAACCTATCATAACGTTCAACGTATTGCTCAGTTACCTGAAATTTATGAGCTTAATATTGGTCATGCAATTATTGGCCGAGCATTGTTCAGTGGGTTAGCTCAAGCCGTTGCTGATATGAAAAAAATTCTGTTGGAAGCGCGTAAATAATGGCAATTGTAGGGTTAGGCACAGATATTGTGGAAATTGCTCGTATTGAGTCTGTGATTGAACGTACAGGTGACAGCCTTGCTAAACGCATTTTAACGGAGGCTGAGTTAGTCCAGTACCAACAACAATCAAAGCCAGCTCGCTTTTTAGCAAAACGCTTTGCAGTTAAAGAAGCTGCAGCAAAAGCACTAGGTACGGGAATTCGCAATGGTCTAGCGTTTAATCAATTTGAAGTCACTAATGACAAGCTTGGGAAACCCTTATTGAGCTTAAGTGATGAAGCATTAACGTTGGCTAACTGCATACATGCAACACACTTTCATGTTTCGATTACCGATGAGCGGCATTATGCGGTAGCTACTGTGATAATTGAAAGTACTATGAAGAATTAAAGTCTTTCTAAGTAGTAGAAAAATATAGGTTATTTATTGCTTGTTTGATTAGCCAATAAATAACCTATTAAAATAAAAGATATATTATCTGAAAATAGAATACAATACTTATTTTAAGTTAAATATCTATGGTTAACGCTATGAAATAAAATGGCCATTCAATCAGTTAATAAAGAATTGACTGGCTAATAATACATCGCTTTGTAATTAGTTTAATTAAAAACTATTTTCCATGGTGAAATTATATTATTCTCTTACAAATTTTCTAATTTCCCACTCTAAAGTTCGCTGAGATTGTTCATAAAAGAAGAAAAATCTATTTTCAGCATAAATTGCTGTTCCTTGTTTAGAGTTTCTTTTATAGTCAAGAGAGTCAAATAGTTTTATAGAACCATTTGCATAAATAGTAAATATATCTAATTTAGACTCAGTGGTGTTTGTACATATAAGGAATTGTTTGTTTTGATTTGGTTCATAAACAACTTGGAGGTCATCATGGAAAGTATCTAACACTCCATCTTGTACAAAATTTTTAAGATCTATTTTTCCATCTTTTGTTATTTCATAAATAACAAAAGACTTGTTCTTAGCTATACCAATAAAGTAATTATAGTCTTTTACAGTATAAACTAAACTTGTGCTGTAATAATTATTAAATTTACTTTTTTGAACGCTTTCACTTGATTTGGTCATAATATCCCTCTTTGAAAATTGGTAAATGCGAGGGGTTAATGTATCAGAAAATATTTATTGTAATAGTAATAAATATTATCAGAATATAATGTTTATTAATCTTTGGTAATAAATTGTATAAGCGAAAACTTATATAAGCTTAAACTGATAAGAATTCATCATAGGAAGTAAGCTACTACTAAATATTATTATGTTTATTTTTTATAATGATGAATTCTTAAAGTAATAATAGAGATTTAAATTTTGTCTGCGTAGTGGATCATAACAAATTTATCCCATAGCTGATCTTGGCTTTCGATATGATTGGGGTCAATAATGATAGTGTTGTTTATGGGACATACTGATTGGCAGGTAGGCTTATCGTAGTGCCCTACACATTCAGTGCATAGGTTTGAGTCAATCTCATAAATTTCGTCACCCATAAAAATTGCATCATTTGGGCATTCAGGTTCACACATATCACAATTGATACAGCGTTTTGTAATTAATAAAGACATATCAGTGACTTATACTCGACTAAGTTAAAAAATAGTAACTTATACCTTGCACCTATTCGTTACTTCTATTCAATTTTTGTGTTTTTGTGCAACCATTTTACATTGAAAAGCTTGAAAAAGTAATACTAAATTACAATACTTATTTTTCATATTATTTAAATGTAATTTTTTTTAAGTTCATTGTTATGCAGAATGGCTACTTTCTTCTGAAAAATAGGAATATTCAAATCAAATGGTTTTGTTAATGGAATGTAAATGAATCATTTGGTTTTATTAGTGTTTTTTATTGCTGTTTGGTTATGGATTTAGTATTAGCTAAAAATGAATTATATTTTAATAGGAAATGCATGATTTAAAAAATTGAAAAGGAAGTTGTTTTTAATTAAAAAATCTTAATGTTAAAATATTATTTATTTATTTATTTATTTATTTATTTATTTATTTATTAATCAATGATAAAAAAATTTTTTCGAGTTTTATGGGGAGTATGTTTAATTATTATCAATAAGAGCCTTATACTTGACCCTTATGTATTCTGAATTTTAACAGAAGTATAATTCGGTGTTATTATTCCTCTATTGAATAGCTATGGGTTTTCCAGTTTTTATTTTTTTCTGCTTAGCTATATATATGAATAAGACCATTAGCGATATAAAGCGTTGCTGATTGAATGGTATCTCTAACATTGAAGTTATCAACATAGATCGGCTGTATACCCGCTTTATCATCTATTTGGTACAATTCGACAATTTTTTCATTTAAATTATAATCACATAAATATTGTTTATTTTTTACTGAATCATAGAATGCTTGAATGTTACTAAGGTAGGATTTCAGTTTTCCTTTTTGTACTGGAGCATTCGGGGCAACTTTACCATTATCTGCCATAGAGTATACAACGTAAGTTTTATCTTTTGAGTGCCCTAAAAAATAATTACGTTTAGCTGCACTAAAGGTCATCGTTGTTGGATAGAAATCTTCGAATGCTCCATTTTATACTAAGGTTCTAATAATAAGCATATATTTATTCCTTCCGTTGTTAATAATGAATAAGCCTAGTAATCATAAATAAGTTTGATTTAAAATAATCTTTATTATAAGTTCATTTCATATATCTAATTAATTGAATAAATATTCACAAAGAGTGAAAGTTATGATAAAAATAATAAAAAAGATAAAGGGTCAAAAATATGTTCGAAAATCTTGGCGTTCTTAACTTCTGGACTTATTTGGCAGGGTTAGTTTTAATCATTATTGTACCAGGACCTAACTCATTATATGTATTAAAAACAAGTACATCGAGTGGCACTCGGTTTGGTTATCGGGCTGCTCTAGGGGTATTTACTGGAGATGCAATATTAATTTTCCTGTCATTTATCGGTGTCGCTTCAGTGATTAAAGCATCCCCGACATTATTTATGATAGTTCGCTATTTAGGTGCGGCTTATCTACTATATTTAGGCGGTAAGATTTTATATAGCACATTTATGTATAAAAAATCGCAGCCAAACGGTATTGATGCTATCCCAATTAAAACAGAAAAACACTTTACTCGCGCTCTAGTGCTGAGCTTAACAAACCCGAAAGCAATTTTATTTTATATTTCTTTCTTTATACAATTTGTTGACTTTAATTACTCACATGCATGGGTACCTTACCTTGTACTTGCGACGATTTTAGAATTAGTGAGTTTTTTATACCTGAGCTTATTGATTTTTAGTGGCTATTTGATTGCGCGTTTTTTGCGTGAAAAACAACTCCTTGCAAAGCTTGGAAATTGTACTGTAGGCGCTTTCTTTATGGGGTTTGCAGCTAAATTAGCGATTTTTAGCAATTAAAATTAGGTTGCTATTACAGAGACAAAAGCATTTTAATTGCGGTCATTCTAATATTTGAGGATAATCGAGAATAAAACGCATTAACCAGAGGTAAGAGTGACGCAAATTGAAATTGATGAGTATTGGATGCAACAAGCCATTGAACTTGCGCTAAAGGCGCAAGATCTCGGCGAAATTCCTGTTGGCGCGGTCTTAGTTAAAGACAATCGTTTAATTGCTTCAGGCTGGAATCGTTCGATTATTGACCATAACCCAACAGCACATGCTGAAATTATGGCTCTGCAGCAAGCAGGGCAAGTGCTATCAAATTATCGGCTATTGGATACCACATTATATGTAACATTAGAGCCTTGCATTATGTGTGCAGGCGCAATGATCCACAGCCGTATTAATCGTGTCGTTTATGGTGCTAAGGATTTTAAAACTGGCGCCTGTGGTTCCTACCTAGATATTATGGGGCAAGCCGGGTTAAACCATTATGTGGATGTGACTGGTGGTGTTCTAGAAGCTCAATGTTCTTCAATGCTGAGTGCTTTTTTTAAATTGCGTAGAGCGCAAAAAAAAGAACAAAAGCGCTAACACAGTAAAATTTAGCGCACTTATTTTATTTCAGCATGATTTATAGCGGGTTTTCAGGAGCTTCTGGTGGCGAGATAACTGTTTCATCATCGCTCTTATCGGTATTTTGTGATGGGTGTAATGAAAGTAAATACTTTCCTAATGGTAGTCTTTTTTCATCAAGAGTTTTAGATGGCTGCGCCGCAGAGCTCATTTTTTCTAGATTGATTACACTAACTTTGTCAGGAATAGGGGACTGATTTTGCATTGCTTGAGATTCAGTTGTGGTAGGGTTCTCAGGAGAAATCAAATAAATAAGTGATTTTTGCGCAATATCAAGTGCATGCTGTTTTCTTTCTTGGCTTTGTAAGTAGCCAACTAAACTTTGATGATAACGACGAATATTCTCAACGTAACGATAAGCTTCGTGGCCACGTGCATAACCATAAGTGAGTTGTGAGTAATATTTTTTCTGCGTCAATAAAGGTAAACGGGCTTTTACATCTAACCACCGGTTAGGGTCTCCGCCTAACATTTCAGTTAATTTACGGACATCCTGCATATGCCCATACCCCATGTTATAGGCGGAAAGGGCAAACCAGATACGGTCATCCTCTTCGATGGTTTCAGGTAAACGCTCCATAATATAAGCAATATAAGCGGCGCCGCCCTTTATGCTTTCTTCCGGGTCTAACCTATCCGCAATACCCATTGTTGTTGCGGTTGGCTTTGTTAGCATCATTAGCCCGCGTACCCCCGTAGGTGAGGTCGCTAAAGGATCCCAATGGGACTCTTGCCATGCAATAGCCGCTAATAATTTCCAGTCAATTACCTGAGCATATTTTTCAAATAGAGGTTGATACTCGGGGAGTTTATTATCAATGGCTTTAATAAATGCCATTGTGTCGAAATAATCGAAAGACTCTACATGGCTGAAATATTTTTCATTAAGACGTGCAAGTAATTCGCTTTCATGGCTGATGTTGAAGAAATCAAGCAACGCAGCATCTAAACTGTTTTCTTTACTACGACGCATATACCAAGTAACAGCATGATCATCCAATAAATCAAAAGCAACCGCTAATTGCGGGTGAATACGTTGCTGTAGTGCAACGGCAATAGAGTCTTCTAATGTGTAGTCAACCTCACCATCGGCAACCATTTCAAGGATTTGATTGGTATTGTATTTTGAGGTTTCTTCCCACTTTAGGTTTGGGTATTCCTTGGCGAGCTCCTTCAAGGTACTTGCATGCGCCGTACCCGCTGTTACCAATAATTTACCCGTTATTTCATTGAAGTTTTTGGGGCGATTTGTTCCTTTACGATAGACAAGTTGTTGAGTGACATTAAGATAACTTGGACCAGTTTTTGTTTTGGCTAAACGGTCTTTGTTATACAGTAAACCCGCAACCGCGATATCGGCATCGCCATTTTCAAGGTCATCAAATATTTGCTCGAATGTTGGGCGGATGGTTATCTTGAGTTTAACGCCTAAGTATGAGGCAAAGCCTTGAGCCAGCTCGTAGTCGAACCCACGCAGCTGTTTCTGCTCATCAATATAGATAAGTGGCGAGCTAACGGCACTAATACGTAATTCACCTTGAGAAATAATTTTATTAATTTGTGAATTCTGCGTATTGGGCCAGCGGACGTTAAAACCGATGACCATAGTTGCTAGTAGCGCGATGACCACGATAATTAAATAGTTAACTTTTAAGTTATTCAAATAATAGTTTCTCGTGCATTGACTGGTGCTGTATGTCCATAAAAGAGTATGGCTAAGTAATGGTTATAATTCCAGTAGTCGGCTATTTTGCTCAACATTTAGGAACGGTGCAACCTATATTATCGTATTTAGCACAGAATAATATTTAACTAATCGCTTTATTTTTAATCACGCAAACGGTTTCGTATTGATGAACATTGCTCTATAATGTGTTCCGGTTTCCCTGCTTTCATGTTCAGGGCTGGCGTTTAAAAGAGAGAAATTAAGACGATGGAAATTTTGCGTGGTTCACCTGCTCTATCAGCATTTCGTATTACCCGCCTTTTGGCGCTGTTTGCAGAAAAACAGCTTCCTGTCACGGATATCTATGCTGAGTATATGCACTTTGCTGAATTATCAGCGCCGTTGAGTGATAGTGAGCAAGGCAAACTGAGCAGTTTGTTAAAGTATGGTCCTTCTCTGGCTGAGCACGAGCCATTCGGTAAGCTTATTTTAGTCACTCCTCGTCCGGGAACTATCTCTCCGTGGTCTTCAAAAGCCACCGATATTGTACATAACTGTGGTCTTCGCCAAGTAAAGCGTATCGAACGCGGGATTGCTTATTATGTTCAAGGTGATGCATTGACCCAAGAACAGTGGCATGAAGTGATCGCTATTTTGCATGATCGCATGATGGAAAGCATTTTTTCTTCTTTTGAACAAGCGAGCGCACTGTTTGTGCAGCAACAGCCAGCACCAATGAAGTCCATTGATGTGATTACGGGTGGCCGCCTTGCATTGGAAACAGCAAACAGGGAAATGGGCCTAGCGTTGGCTGATGACGAAATTGATTACCTGTTAGAGGCATTTACTGGGTTAAAACGTAATCCAACGGATGTTGAGCTCTATATGTTTGCGCAAGCAAACTCAGAACATTGCCGCCATAAAATCTTTAATGCAGACTGGGTAATTGATGGTGAAAAACAGCTTAAATCACTGTTTAAAATGATTAAAAATACGTTTGAAAAAACACCTGACCATGTTTTATCTGCTTATAAAGATAATGCTGCCGTTATGGAAGGTTCGTCTGTTGGCCGCTTTTTTCCTGAACCTGAAGGACGTACATACCGCTACCACCAAGAAGATGCTCATATCTTAATGAAGGTGGAAACTCATAACCACCCAACAGCGATTTCACCATGGCCAGGAGCAGCAACAGGCTCTGGCGGTGAAATTCGTGATGAAGGCGCAACAGGGCGTGGCGCGAAGCCAAAAGCTGGTTTAGTCGGTTTTTCTGTTTCTAACTTACGCATTCCCGGTTTTGAACAGCCTTGGGAAGAAGATTTTGGTAAACCAGAGCGCATTGTGACGGCTTTGGATATTATGATGGAAGGGCCATTAGGTGGGGCGGCATTCAATAATGAATTTGGTCGTCCTGCGCTATTAGGTTATTTCAGAACGTACGAAGAAAAAGTTAACAGCCACAATGGTGAAGAATTACGTGGTTACCATAAGCCTATTATGTTAGCGGGTGGTATCGGAAACATCCGTGCAGATCACGTACAAAAAGGCGAGATTACGGTTGGTGCAAAACTGATTGTACTCGGTGGCCCTTCAATGAACATTGGGTTAGGTGGCGGGGCTGCATCATCAATGGCATCAGGCCAATCAGACGCAGATCTCGATTTTGCTTCGGTACAACGTGATAACGCCGAAATGGAACGCCGTTGCCAAGAAGTTATCGACCGTTGCTGGCAGCTTGGTGATGATAACCCTATCTTATTTATCCACGATGTGGGCGCAGGTGGTTTATCGAATGCCATGCCTGAGCTGGTGAGTGATGGTGGCCGCGGTGGACGTTTTGAGTTACGTAAAATTCTTAATGATGAACCGGGCATGAGCCCGCTAGAAGTTTGGTGTAATGAGTCTCAAGAGCGCTATGTGATGGCAGTTTCACCTGAGCAGCTTTCTGTCTTTACGGCAATTTGTGAACGTGAACGTGCGCCATTTGCCGTGATTGGGGAGGCGACTGAAGAGCGTCATTTAACACTGAATGATGAACACTTTTCTAACCAACCTATAGATATGCCTTTGGATGTTTTACTGGGTAAAACACCAAAAATGCTGCGTGATGTAACAACATTAAAGGCAGAGCCCGATTCATTAGATAGAACAGCGATTAATTTAAATGAAGCGGTGAAGCGTGTTCTACATTTGCCTGCAGTAGCTGAAAAAACATTCTTAATCACCATTGGTGATCGCACAGTGACGGGTATGGTGGCACGTGATCAGATGGTTGGCCCATGGCAAATTCCTGTTGCTGACTGCGCGGTAACCACCGCTAGCTTAGATAGCTACTATGGGGAATCCATGTCAATAGGTGAAAGAACACCAGTAGCATTGGTGGACTTTGCTGCATCAGCACGAATGGCAGTTGGGGAAGCATTAACTAATATCGCATGTTCTTATGTGCAAGATTTAAAACGCGTTAAATTGTCGGCTAACTGGATGGCAGCGGCGGGGCACCCTGGTGAAGATGCAGGTCTATATGAAGCGGTTAAAGCGGTAGGAGAAGAACTTTGCCCTGCATTAGGTTTAACTATCCCAGTTGGTAAAGACTCCATGTCAATGAAAACGCGTTGGCAGCAAGATGGCGAAGAACGCGAAATGACCTCGCCACTTTCTTTGGTGATTAGTGCATTTGGTCGTGTTGAAGATGTTCGCTTGACAGTGACACCTGAATTAAAAGTAACTAATGATAATGCCTTGTTATTAATTGACCTTGGGCAAGGCAATAATGCGTTGGGCGGCTCTGCGCTCGCACAGGTATATCGTCAGTTAGGTAATAAAGCCCCTGATGTACGCAGTCCTGAAGTTTTACTTGGCTTCTTTAATACAATTCAGAAGTTATTATCAGAGCAAAAACTTCTAGCCTACCATGACCGCTCAGATGGTGGTTTATTCGTCACTTTAGTGGAAATGGCTTTTGCGGGTCATTGCGGTATTAATGTTGATATCAGCTCTTTTGATGAAGACACGCTTGCGGCGTTATTTAACGAAGAGCTAGGAGCAGTCATTCAAATTAATGAAGCCGATAGAGCGTATGTAGCGGAATGTTTTGAGCAAGCAGGGCTGGCAGGTTGCGTTCATTATTTAGGTTCTGCAATACATGATGATGTCGTGATTATTAATAGCCGAGATACGGTTGTATATCGTGAATCTCGTAGTTTATTGCGTCAATGGTGGGCTGAAACTACTTGGCAAATGCAACGCTTGCGTGATAACGAAGTGTGTGCAGACGAAGAGCATGCGATGAAACAGGATAACCAGGACCCTGGTTTGAATGTGAAACTGACGTATGACATTGAAGAAGACATCGCAGCGCCGTTTATTTTGTCAGGCGTGCGCCCTAAAGTGGCTGTTTTACGCGAACAAGGCGTGAACTCGCATGTGGAAATGGCCGCCGCTTTTGACCGTGCTGGTTTTGATGCGGTTGATGTGCACATGAGTGATTTACTTGCAGGTAACTTGTCTTTGGAACAATTCCAAACATTGGTGGCTTGTGGTGGTTTCTCTTATGGGGACGTATTAGGTGCGGGTGAAGGTTGGGCAAAATCTATTTTATTCAATAATAAAGTTCGTGATGAATTTGCTACGTTCTTTAACCGCCCAGATACCTTATCTCTTGGGGTGTGTAATGGTTGCCAGATGATGTCGAACTTACATGAGCTGATCCCAGGTGCGGAATTCTGGCCTCGCTTTGTACGTAACCGTTCAGAACGTTTTGAAGCGCGCTTTAGTTTAGTAGAAATTGCGAATAGCCCATCGTTATTACTGCAAGATATGGCAGGCTCTCGTATGCCTATTGCGGTTTCTCATGGTGAAGGGCAAGTGGAAACACGTGCAGCGGCACATTTACAGCAATTAGAAGATAACGGGCTGGTGGCGATGCGTTTCGTGAATAACTATGGCCAAGTGGCAGAGCAATATCCAGCTAACCCGAACGGGTCAGTTAATGGAATTACTTCGGTGACATCGAAAGACGGCCGTGCAACGATTATGATGCCGCATCCTGAGCGTGTTTTCCGTACGGTAAGCAACTCATGGCACCCTGAAAATTGGGGAGAGGACAGCCCATGGATGCGGATTTTCCGTAATGCACGTAAGCAATTAGGTTAATAAATCACAAGCTCGATAGATTGTTGAAAAGGCCAGCTATTTTGCTGGCCTGAATTTTAATCGAGCTAGTTTTAAACGGAAAGGTTGGTTTTTGAATCAGAATTATTCCTAATTACTATTTCCAAAAACGGTTGATTTGCTCACGTAATGCTTCTGCCGTTTTTTTACCCTTATCGCCCACTAATGCACGGCCAGCAATAAAGGCTTTGGCCTTGATACCGTTAAATAAATGGATATCCTCCGGCACGATACCGCCAGTAATGGACAGTTCTAGCCCTAAATCAGACAGTTTTCGCATTTTTTCGATATCTTCATTGGTCCAGCCAATACCGGCGAGTTCAGCATCGCGGGGGCGGTGGTAAATCGCTTGGGAAATACCTAAATCGACCCAATTTTTGGCATCTTCAAAAGTCCAATTACCATAAATTTCAATTTGGATCTCACGATTAAACTCATCGGCAACTTTTTTGCAGGCAGCAATAGTGGCAATATGCGCCGCGGCTGAGACTGTGATCCAATCTGCTCCTGCTTCAAATGCCATTCTCGATAAAATGGCTCCCCCATCGGTGGTTTTCATATCGCAAACCAGAATGTGATTAGGGTATTTTTGACGTAAAGTCGAGACCGCATTCATGCCATCAGCGAACGCTAAAATTGTACCCACCTCAATAATATCAACGAAAGTATGTACATTTTCAGCCACTTCGAGTGCAGCAGGTAAGTTGGTTTGGTCTAATGCAATTTGGATCAAAGGCTTTGTCATTGTGATTGTCCTAAAATATTTTCATGGATTAGACGCGCAAGGCCATCACCGTTATTATCTGTAGCACAGATAGCATTCGCATGGGATTTCACCGTGTCATCGGCATTTTTCATTGCTACGCCTAGGCCCGCTAGCTCAATCATGGAGATATCGTTGTGGTTATCACCAACAGCGATAACTTGGTTTGAGTTATAACCCTGAGAGTTAAGATATTCTGCTAAACGCGTTCCTTTGTTATTGCCTTTTGCGGCAAAGTCGAAACGGTTTGACCATGATTTTTCGGCATTAAAAGTTTGTTTAATCCAAGGGGAATTTAAGAAACGTTCTAACGTAGACGGTTCACCTTCGACGACGAACTTCCAAATATAGTCAGCCTGCTGGACTTGTTCTTCAAATGAATCAATGCGATAAATTTTCGGTGGATGAGCCATGGTTGGGTCGTTAGCCCACTGTTCCATTGCACTCATGTAATCGATAGGGTCGATTTTTGAATACACCATGGCATCGGTGATGTACATCACCATTTTCAGTTTATCGTTCTGTGCTAATTCGATGAATGTCAGTGCATTCTCTTTGGTAAGGGCATTGTGCGTGATAACTTTTTCATTTTGGTAATCATAGATATAAGTACCATTGCAACAAATAATCGGCGTAGTTAGCCCGAGTTCATCATAGTAGGGACGGGCAGCAGTATGGTGGCGACCAGTGACTATCATGACGTGGCATTGTTTTGCTGCTTGTTGAATAGCTTGTTTGACTGCAGGGTGGATCGTATGTTCTTGAGTTAAAACCGTTCCATCCAAATCAAGCGCTAATACGTTATACATAGTTGATTACCTCTATCGCTAATTAATGATTTTCTTTTATTTTCATTAAATTAGCATAATGCTTGATCAATAACCTGATAAACATCATCAATCGTGCGGCAACGGCGTAGCTTTTCAAGATCGACACCCGTTTCACTGTCTTCATCATCGAGAACACGAGTGACTTCCATCAGACCTTCCATATGTTCATCGGATGAACTGCCTGCCAAGGTGATAAGTACGTCAACAGGCTCATCTTCGCCATCAAAAACAATGGGTTTTTCCAGTGTGACTAAAGCAAAAGCGGTTTTTAGTACCCCGTCTTCAGGCCTTGCGTGAGGAAGCGCTAAATTAGGTGCGATACAAATATAAGGCCCAAGTTTTTCAATACTGTTGATAATTGCTTCATGATAGCTAGGTTTTATCGCACCTGAAGCGATGAGCAAGTCTGTGCCTATCTTAATGGCATCACGCCAGTTATCAGCGGATGCTTGTAGCTGTATCGAATTATTGTCGATTAGTGATTGTTTAAATCCCATCATTGCCTTCCTATTTTTCAACGTTAAGGGAGTCGATACCGTTATGAGCCATATCGACTCCTATGACTTAGGCTATTTATTTCCTATAAAATTGGTATGTATGATATCGAGTAGTTCATCACCGAATGAGTTGGGGTTGAGCATATTTTGTACGCCAAGAATGAATTTACCATCACCCGGATCCATTTCTGCACTAAGGTGTTTAGAGGAAACGATAATATCAGTTGCTGGTAATTTCGATTTATAATCGGAGACTGCACAAGAATCCATCACATGAGGAATGCCTTTCTTTTCGAGGTACTGGCCAATTTTCATTTTCATCATCATGGACGAGCCTTGTCCATTGCCGCAAACCGCTAAGATACGTACAGGCTTAGTACCATTATGTTCAATAGATGCAGCTTCGACTTCTTCATTGGTTTCCATTTCAGTTTCGATTGGGTTTTGTGAATCTTCTTCGGCGCGAAGTTTCTTTGCAGCAAAATACATATAGACAAGGGAGAGGGCGACAACGACAAAGAAGAACATTTTAGAGAAGGACAAACCTTGCATAATGACAGGGAAGGCGAGCGCCCAGTCGGCCATACCCATCCAACCACTAAAGTCCGTACCTTGGCTATTAATTAAGCTGATTGCCCAAGCTGAACCCAATACTTCAATGATACCCATCACGAAACACACTTTCATGACGGCTTTCCAACCCCCAAAATGGTTGGCAAAAATACCGATAGTGGCGTTCGAGAAGAACATAGGGATAAAGCCTGGAATGATCATAATGGGGGAGTTGAATGCCAACATACCGAGTACCGCAACAAATTGCCCGATAGCACCCCACATAAAACCAAATACCATGGCATTAGGGGAGAATGCATAGATAGCGGCGCAGTCAATCGCAAGAACAGCATTGGGGATCACGCGCTCTGAAATACCTTTGAAAGCTTCAGATAATTCAGCGACAAACATGCGTACACCGGTAACAATGATTTGGATGGCAACGGCAAATTTTAAACCCGTTTCAATGATATAAATAGTCCAGTGAGTGGTACCTGCCATGGTTTGTAGGTTGGGAATGCCAAAAGAAATCAGAATAACGCCAAAGAATAAGGTCATCACAATGGCGGTGGCGGAAATGCTGTCATGGAATATATGCAACCATTTGGGCAGTTTTAAATTATCTACGCTGTCTTTTTTATCGCCCAGTTTCGGAGCAACTTTGGTTGCTATCCATGAGGCAAATTGTTGCTGATGACCAATTGAGAATCCGGCTCCACCCGTCACTTCTTGCGTCGGTTTAAACATAATATTGGAAGAAATCCCCCAATACAGCGCCATTAATACCGCAGAATAAATAATGGTTTCCCACATGCTCGTCCCGAGTACAAAATAGAAAACAGCGATCAAGCCTGCTTGTTGAAACATAATATGCCCTGTCAGCATAATGGTACGAATACCGGTGACGCGGCGGAAAAGGACTAAAAGAATATTAATTGCGAGAGCTAACAACACGGTATAGCCCACCCATGAATAGTTATCTCCCATCGCTTCCATGGTGGCCATCATTGATGTATATGGGTCAATAACTGACCCTGTAAGTCCATGGTATTCAGACATTTTTTCGATGACGGGTTTAAAACTGGACACTAAGGTACTGGCACCCACGCCAACTAGCATAAAACCAACAATCGTTTTGATTGTCCCTTTGAGGATTGTCGTGCCATCGCGCTTTAATAGCCAATAACCGATAAATGTGACTAAGCCTAATAATAGAGGCGCTTTTGTCATTACTTGGCTGTAAAAAATATAGAAAGCGTCGTATAAAAAATCCATATTTTTACCTCTAATCAAATTGTATTTGTAATTTATCTGGGTCAGAGATTAATCATATTGATCGTATCTGGTGTTATTGCGATATAATCATTTAAAGCGACTAATCAGTCTCGCAAAAATCAAATGTGATCATATGTAATCATTAATTGCTCTTTTTTGATTGTTCTCATTTGTGCGTTTTTTTACCAGCAAAAAAATAAATAAATGGCGACCTGATCACGTAAAATTTAAAATTATCTTATACATCAATGGAATAAATTTATATTTGTCAAATGTTGTTTTTTTACCTGAGCAAAGGTTGACAATAGTAAGTGAGATAAATAGAATCAAAACTAATCACCAATAATCATTTTGAATCATAATCCATCATCAAGGTGATTATTAACTAATAAGGCGATGATTATGAATGAAGTGCAAAGACACAATGAAATATTGTCGTTATTGGAAACACATCGAGTGATCAATGTTTCTCATATTACCGAACAATTTAGTGTGTCTCCTGCAACAGCTCGTCGTGATATTTCAAAGTTAGATGAGCAAGGTAAATTGCGAAAAATCCGTAATGGTGCTGAACGTATTGAAAATAAAAAACGTAAGTGGACACCGTTAAACATTAACAGTACTGAGCACTATGAAGAAAAATCTGAAATCGCAATTAAAGCGGCAGCGCTTTGTCTTCCTGGGGAAAGCGCTGTCATTAACTGTGGTTCCACCGCGTTTATGTTAGGGCAGCAATTATGCGGAAAAAACGTGCAAATTGTGACTAATTATTTTCCATTAGCGAGCTATTTGATTGACCAAGACCATGATGACGTAATTCTAATAGGTGGGCAGTATAACAAAGCACAAAACATTTTTTTGAATCCGGCTTTGAACACGTTAATGGGTTATGCAGGTAACTGGATGTTCACATCAGGGAAAGGGTTAACAGAGGCTGGCTTATATAAAGCTGACATGCTAACTGCGGTAGCAGAACAACAAATGCTTGACCAAATTGATAAATTAGTCGTTGTTGTAGACAGTTCAAAAGTGGGTCATCGAACCGGGATGTTATTTTGCCCAGCTAATAAGATAGATGTTCTTATCACTGGAAGAAATGCCAACTCTGAGGTTATCAAAGCGATTGCTGCACAGGGCACGCGAGTGATACTGGTTTAATTCCACCGTCTACCTAATTTTTAAAACTTAAACCAATTCAGCCTTCATGCCTTAATTTCTCGATTAAGGCATCAGGCTCCCTACATCTAAAATTCTTGAAAAAGGTATTATGACTATGAGCAAAGTTAATGAAATCACACGTGAATCTTGGATTTTAAGTACATTTCCTGAGTGGGGAACATGGCTAAATGAAGAAATTGAAAAAACGGTTGTTGAACCTAATACTTTTTCAATGTGGTGGCTAGGGTGCACAGGGATTTGGTTAAAAAGTGAGGGAAATACCAATGTTTGCATTGATTTTTGGTGTGGAACTGGAAAGAAAACACAGAAAAACCCATTGATGAATAAGCAACATCAAATGATGCGTATGGGGGGAGTTGAAGCGCTACAACCAAACTTACGCACTGCGATTTTCCCTTTAGACCCGTTTGCCATTAAAAATGTTGATGCGATTTTAGCGTCTCATGACCATGCTGACCATATTGATGTGAATGTGGCGGCGGCGGTAATGCAAAATTGCGGCGACCACGTTAAATTTATTGGTCCTCAAGCCTGTGTAGATTTATGGATTAAGTGGGGCGTACCAGTAGAGCGTTGTGTAGTCGCCAAAGTTGGCGATGTACTGGAAGTAGGGGATATGAAAATCCGTGTGTTAGATTCATTTGACCGCACAGCATTGGTGACATTGCCACAGGGTGTTTCTTCCACTGATAAGCAAATTTTAGATGGCATGGATTCTCGTGCGGTGAACTACTTGATAGAAACAACTGGCGGCTCTATTTATCATTCCGGCGATTCACATTATTCAAACTATTATGCGGCGCATGGTAACCGTTACAATATTGATGTCGCACTGCTTTCTTTTGGCGAAAACCCACGTGGTGTGACGGATAAAATGACGTCATCGGATATTTTACGTGCAGCAGAATCATTAGATTGTGAGCGGGTTATTCCATTCCACCATGATATTTGGGCAAACTTCCAAAATGACCCGCGTGAAATAGAAGTGTTGTGGAATATGAAAAAAGAGCGTTTGCAATATAAATTTGCCCCGTTCTTCTGGCAAGTGGGTGGGAGATATACTTATCCAACAGATAAAGACCGCATGCATTATCAACATTTCCGTGGCTTTAGTGATATTTTCAAAAATGAACCTGAATTACCATATAAAGCATTTTTATAATTAATTGGTTTGTTAAGAAAAGCAGAAGGGGAAACTTTTCTGCTTTTTTAATTGGACTTAATAACGAAAAAAACCGTCACCATGAAGTGACGGTTTAAGTGATTGAATTAGAAATTATTCTTTTTCGTTTAAGATAAACATGCCGTATGGGTGGATCTGCAAATAAAGTTTTTCCCCAATAGTGGGTTGCAACTGCGTCGCATTAATTTGCAGTAACATAGATTGACCGTGCCAATCAACAGTGACCTCGTATTGAGGTCCCATATAAGCAACGTGAGTAACTGTGCAGCATTGGCTATCTTCGCCTTGCAAACTCAGTGTGATGGCTTCAGGACGAACCCCCACAGTCACCGCAGTTTTATCTGTAACAAACTGCTCTGGACGCGGTAAACGATAATTGAAAATATCCACCGAGTCAGCGCTAAGAGTTGCAGGGAAAATATTTGCATCTCCCATAAAGCTCGCCATAAATTTTGACGCTGGCTGGCGGTATAGCTCTTGCGGTGAACCTAACTGCATGATTTTCCCTTTATTCATCACTAGAACCATATCCGAAACCGCAAAAGCCTCGCTTTGGTCATGGGTGACATATAAAGAGGTGATATTGAACTGTTGCTGTAACTCACGAATTTTTTCACGCATGCTACGACGCAAATTTGCATCCAAGTTACTTAATGGCTCATCAAATAATAGCACTTTAGGCTTGAGTATCAATGCACGAGCTAAGGCTACACGCTGCTGCTGACCTCCAGAAATTTGGTCAACGAAACGGTCAGCAAAGCCGGCCAAATCCACTAACTCCAATGCTTCATCAACCCGCTTTTTAATTTCCGCTTTGGGTAAGCCTAACATTTTTAAGCCATAACCGACGTTATCCCCTAACGACATATGTGGGAATAGGGCGTAGGATTGGAAAACCATACAAATATCACGCTGTTGAATTGAACGGTCAGTAACATCTTCACCATCAATAAACATACGGCCTTCGGTGGGTTTTTCTAACCCTGCGACAAGGCGTAATACGGTGGTTTTACCACAGCCGGATGGGCCGAGTAGGGTGACCATGCTGCCTTGTGGAATAGAAAGACTTAAATCATCGATGACGGTATTGTTGCCAAAGCGTTTAGTCACATTTTTTAGTTCAACAAAATTATGTTGTGTCATGTCAGTTACTCCGTGATTACTCTGCATTTTTGGCTTTGGAACGTGAAACACGGGCTTCGCCAATCAAATAGTCAAATAAGAAAATAATTGCCAGCATTACGACAATCAGGATTGAGCCATAGGCAATGGCAACGCCATATTCACCGTCTTCTACACGGTTCAAAATATAGGCTGTAGCGACGCGAGTATCAGGAGTAACCAAGAATACAATCGCACTGACCGTGGTGATCGCACGGACAAAGCTATAGATCAGCGCTGATAAAATGGCTGGGCGCAACAATGGCAGTAAGATAAAGAAGATGGTACGCATTGAACCCGCTCGTAAGCTGAGTGATGCTTCATCCAACGATTTATCAATTTGGCCTAAGCCTGCAATACCTGCACGGATCCCGACAGGAACGTTACGCATGGTCATTGATATAATAACGATAGCGGCAGTTCCCGTTAAATAAAACGGGGAATCGTTAAAGGCTAAGATGTATGACACGCCCGCAACTGTTCCTGGTACGGCAAAGCACAGCATCGTGGTAAATTCGATAGTCTTTTTACCGCGGAACTCTTGGCGAACTACGATATAGGCAATTAATAAACCGAGGATCGCGGTGATGGGGGCGGCAATACCGGCGTACAGAAGAGTATCTAACAATGATGGCCACGCACCATCGCTCATTCCTTGACCGAATAATTTAATAAAGTTATCGAAGGTTAAGGTGTAATCAACACCCCAGTTAACTGTAAAGCTACCGTAGAAAATACTGCCGTATAACAATACGTTAAATGCAACCCAAATCGCTAAGAAAGTGGTCACAGTGGCAATTAATGACGTTGGTAAAGGCTGAACATCACCACGGTAAGATTTCCCTGATACGGTGACATAGGAACGTTTACCTATCCACATATACTGTACGCAGAACACTAATAGTGAGAACACTAATAATGACGCACCTAAGGTACTGGCAGCTTGATAATCTAATTGGGAGCCAGTGATATAGAAGTAAATTTGCGTCGCGAGTACGTCGAAGTTACCGCCTAGAACCAATGGGTTACTAAAGTCAGCCAGCGATTGTACGATAACGATTAAAAATGCGTTTGCCAAAGCAGGTTTCAATAATGGCATAAATACATTAAAGAAAGTTTGGTAACGGTTGGCACGTAAAGTATAAGACGCTTCTTCTAAAGATGGGTGAATGGTTTTAATTGCACCGTCTAAAATCATGAATGACATCGGCGTAAATGCCAGTACTTGTGCTAACCAAATACCCGTAAAGCCATATAACCAGTTGGTGTTTTCAAGCCCCATATAGGTCGCAAGGAATTCAGTAATATAGCCCGAACGCCCCATCATCAACGTGACCCCTAGACCGACAACGAAGGGGGGGGTGACGATAGGCAAAATAGAAAACACGCGACCAATAATAGCGGAGCGTTTGGCGATGCGTGAAGTATAAATGGCTAAAATCAAACCAAAGAAAGTACAACCAGCACCTACGGCCAATGATAAAAATACTGAGTTAATAATAACTTGGACAATATGCGATTGCGTCAAAATTGCCACAAAGGCGAATGGTGCAAAGTCCCCATTTCCATCAGTAAACATCGGAATAAAAATAGCGACACTTGGGAACACAATAAATAGGGCTATTAAGGCCACAACGGTGATCAGCGAGCCAATAACGAATTGGTCTCCACCGAGCCACTCAAGTCGAGTTAACGCCAGTGTCATCACCATACCCAAGGCGATAAATAGTACAATAGTTGAGTAACCTAACCCTTTTCCTTCAAAATAGGAGGTTAAGATCACCACGGTTGCGGTGACAACCGCCACGCCAATATCGAAATAATGGCGGGTTTTATGGTAACGATCCGCTGGTGTTAACGGGCGAATAAATAAAATAGAAGGCAATAAATACCAGAGCCAGCTAATGTTTAGGCTGCTCCAACCATAAGCCGCTATGATTTCGTCTTGTGTTGAGTCAAGTACGCCATAGTCTAAGCTCCAAGAAGGCAGCAACGCGAAACCTAGCCAAGCAATCAGCAGCCAAAAAAATATGCTATCTTTTTTGGTTGAGGTCGATAAGGTTAGGGTTTGAGACATAGTTCCCCCTAAGCTCGTCATATATTGCGCTGTCACAGTGTTGGCTTCACTCCATTACCCCAGTCACATACTTTTGTATGCGTTTAGGGATAACGTCATGCGGCGCTGGCGACAACTCAAATTATTCAGAGCTTAATTAAATTTAATTTTTATTTTAGTTTAGTAAGAGCTCAGTGCGGTGGATGGCCACCACACGAGATAGCTATTTGCTCATTTTGACTTCTGTTACCCATTTATTGATAAGGTTCTTACGGACATCAGCATCACCGTATTTGTCCATATCGTAATTAATTAGGTTTAACTCATTGAGTTTTAAAGAAATAGGAGATGACTCAGCTGTCGTATTGGTTAAGATTTGGTAAGATTTTCCTTCTTTCCAACTTAACTCTTGGGCTTCTTTCGATAAGACGAAATCAACAAACAGTTTCGCGTTATCCATATTGCGTGCATTTTTCAGGATACTGATCCCGCCAATTTCATAGCCAGTACCTTCGCATGGTGCGATAAGCTCTAATGGCGCGCCATTTTCCACTTCTAATGAATAATCATGTAAAAAGCCAATACCAATGGCGGACTCACCGCGAGCGGCGTTACGTGCTGGGGCAATACCTGACTTAGTATATTGAGAGATATTTGAGTTTAATTTTTTCAGGTAATCAAAGGCTTGCTCATTACCCCATAATTGGTCGAAAGTGGCTAATGCGGTATAAGCAGTTCCTGAACTTTGTGGGTCTGCAATTTGAATTTCGCCTTTATATTCAGGTTTGGTTAAATCTTTCCAGCAAGTTGGGATAGGTAACCCTTTCTCTTTTAGGCGGTCTTTGTTAACGCCAAACCCTAAAATACCGATGTAAACTGCGGAAGAGTAATTACCTTTACGTTTTGCAGGGTCTTGGAATTGTGGCATGATTTCAGCCAGATTTGGCGATTTGTATGGTTCAAGTAAATCCATTTCCCCTGCTTGTGAATGTGGGTCTAATGTACCGCCGTACCACACGTCAGCTTGTGGGTTTCGTTTTTCAGCTTCGATTTTGGCTAACGTACTGCCAGAACCATTACGTACAAAGGTGGTTTTGACATCATATTTCTTAGCAAAAGCTTGTGTTTCAGTTTCACACATGGCGTTAGTGGCGCTACAGTAAACAACCAAACGGCCCGCAGCATTTGCAGTGGTAGTAATAGCTGCAAGGGATAAGCCTGCAGCAACAAGCGTAGAGAGAGTTTTCAGTTTCATTGTCAGTCCTTTATTCAGGTTTTATTATCAGAGGGTGAAACAGTACCCGCCAAATGCTCTCGTTTGCTGACATTGGCAATCAATAGAGGCATTAGCAGTAATCCCATCAAAGCCGCGGCACTGGCAAGTAAGGAAAACATGCCTGACCAACCATAATGTGCAATGACTTGAGAGAGTGGCCACCCGGCAATCGCCGCCCCTAAATAGGCGTACAAACCGAGATAACCTGTTACCGCTCCAGCTGCTTTTTTATGACAATATTCTGTTGCAGCTAGACCGATTAACATTTGTGGTCCAAAAACAAAAAAGCCAATCGCAAAGAAGCACGCAGCCAATAAAGCATAGTGATGAATTGGCGTTAACCATAAGGCACTTACTGAGACACAAAGACCCAATGAAAACAGCAGGATCATAGGCGCTCGTTGGCCACGAAACAGAATATCAGAGCCCCAACCAGAGCAGAGTGCCCCTAATAATCCGCCCAGCTCAAATAACGATAATGTTGCATTCGCACTGAGTAAATTGGTGCCATGTTTCTCTGTTAACCATAGATTTCCCCAATCATTTATCGCCATGCGAATGAGATAAACCAAAATATAGGAGAAGCCCAGTAACCAAATCATACGGTTAAAAATGATGGCATCTTTTAATATCACTAGCATTGGCATTGGCGGCGATAAGCGTTCTTGGCGTAACTCCAAAACATCGTGTCGCCACTGCCCAACGCTTGGAAGCTGCTCTTCTTGCGGTGTGCCACGTAATTGACGACACAACCACAGCCCAATAATGACACCAATAACACCAGGGACAATTAAGGCCATTTGCCAACTGTATTGGGTCGCCAATAATGCGGTAAGCAAGGGCAGTAACATTCCCCCAAGGTTGATGGAGATATTCCATAATCCCCACCAAAAGCCACGTTCATTACGTGAATACCAGTGCGTTAGAATGCGTGCACAAGGTGGCCATCCCCAACCTTGGAAAAAGCCGTTTAGTGTCCAGACAATTAATAACGCTGGAAATGATAAGCAGTAGGCAAAAATAATATTCAGTAGCCCTGTCATCACTAAACCGACACCCATAAACCAACGGTATCCTGTAATATCGTGGAAAATCCCTGAAAGAAACTTGGAGATTCCGTAAGTCAAATAAAACGACGTCGCTATCCAACCTATGTCACTTTTATCGAGAAACAGTTCGTTTTGCATAACAGGCATCACGAAGTTAAAACTCTTTCGTGTGAGGTAAAAAGTGGCATAACCAATAATCATTGATAGCATTAAGCGGCGACGCCAAAAACGATACGTGTTATCCAGACTCAACGTGTCTTTACCTGTCATAGGGCGGTTTCTCTTGTTAAGGAAAATGTAATCAAGTTTTTAACAAAAAGGATGAGAGAAGGTATTAGAGGGCTAGGAATTATTCCTAGTTTTGCGATGTTTTATCTTAAAATGTGGGCAAGTTAACACTTATTTGTGTTCCGTTTTGGGTTGTTAATGTCCAATCACCACCTAAGGCTCGAACTCGCTCCTCAATACCGCGCAACCCAAAGCCACTAGTGCGTTTGCTAAATGGAATGCCGACGCCATTATCATTAACAACAAGCTGGATCGAGTCACCTATTTGCTTAAGAGATATGTGGATTTGTGTGGCTTTTGCATGTTTACTGATATTGTTAAGTAACTCTTGGACGAGGCGATAAAGCGTAAACAACACTGTTTCATTGATCGGTGTTGTTTGTAAGCCATAATGAAAGTGGCATTGAATATTATTCTGTGGAAAAGAAAATTCAGCAATTAAGTGTGTTAGTGCATTTTCAAGCGACATTTCATCTAACACAGGAGGGCGCAACTGGCGCAATAATTGCCGCGTAGATTGATGAATTTGTTGCGCTAATTCATTTATTTGACTTGCTGCTTGGTGGCTGATGTCATCTGTTGCTGTTTTTTTCACTAACATCGACTGAATTTGAATCGCGGTGATATTTTGCCCAATTTCATCATGCAGCTCACGGGCAATCGCTTTTTTGATATCTTCTTCGGTATGCACGAGCTGCAACATTAAGTCGCGCCGTGTTTTTAGTTCTTCTTCTAAGCGTTGGCGATAACGTTGTAGGTTACTCGCCAGCTGTTTTTGTCGGCTAATTGCTATCCCAAGGCCAATACCAATTAAGGCTTGAGTGCTGAGAAACATTTCTAATTCTTCTAAATCAGCAAATGCACCGTGAAATTGCCGAGCAAAAGTAATGATTAAACTACCTAATAATGCAGAAAGTACGCCACCTTGCCAGCCATAACGATAAGCCATAAAAACGTTAGGAATAAACACCAGTAAGACAATTAATCGTTCAATTTCGGGAGCAAAAAATACTTGGGCGCTGAGCCCAACGACACAAAATAGAAAACACCAAACAATTAAAGAGGTTCGTAATTGCTTATCTGGCGTCCCATAATCAAGGAGCATTTGGTAGTGCTGTTCGTGTAGATATTCATAAATAAGGTAAACAAAAGGAGAAAGCAGTATCCCTCCGGTGAATGTTGTTAGGAATAATTGGCTAATGGAATAAGATGATAACCCACTGAATAATAAAGCATGTAATACACTATTTGCCGCAACGCCTGCGAGTAATAATAATAACCGCTGCCAATATAACGTATAACGCCACCAGATATTTTGAATAACAAAAGCAACACCGAGACTTAATAACGGTGATAACAGTAAAATAGGTTGGAAGAGAAGTTGCTCTGATGATAACCAAAAATTTAATATCCCTTCGCTAAGTAGCAGTGTTGGCCAGTAGCGTCGCCAAAGGATAATCATCAATGCTAGGCGTAAGCCTTGCGGCAGAAATAAAGTTGCCTGAAAACTGTTTTGACTTAAATAAAAGCCGATGATCCACAACCCAATCCATAACAGCGAATAAGTAAAAAATAAGAAGATGGATTGCAGCGTTAACCGTAAGCTTTTATTCATGCCTAAATTACCGTGAAATTAGATTATGTTCTAGCGCGTAGTGAACAAGGTCGATGGTATTTTCGCATTGCAATTTGCCTAATATATTTGCGCGGTGAACGTGCACGGTTTTATGGCTTAATTCAAGTTGCTCTGCGATCACTTTTACACTCAAGCCAGCAACTAATAAATCAAATACTTCCCGTTCCCGAGGTGTCAATTCATGTAGGCTTTGCTGTTGTTGAGGTGAGTGGCGTAGTGCTCGCATAGCATCGGCACATAAGTAGCAGCCGCCTTGGTGGACAGAGCGAACCGCTTGCACTAACTCTTCAGGGCCACAACGTTTAGTTAAATACGCGCTGGCTCCCGCATCTAAAGCACTTTGCACAAAGGCTGGGGTATCATAAATGCTCAATATAATGGTGCGAAAATCAGGTTTTTTTTGACGTAAACGTGATAAAAGCTGTAAACCGTTTTCATCTGGCATCGATATATCCATGATGGCGACATCGATATCCAAATTAAGCAAATTAGGCCAAGCTTCTTGGGCATTCGCATATTGCCCAACAACAGAAATATCGGGTTCCAGTGTTAAAAGTTGAGCGAAACCAGAACGCACAACCACGTGGTCATCAACTAAAGCGATTTTTATCATATTTTTTATCAATTTGATGAGTAGGGTATTGGGAAATCTTATATCAATATCGAGAAAGATTAGCTACCAGCAGAATGTAAAATTCTGCTGTTCATCCATAATGACGAGCAATTTTTTTATTGGGGTAAAATTTTCACGCAAACTTATTCATATTGAATAATAAATGACCAAAAAACAAGGTGTATAAAAATAGCGACAGACGCCACTTTGGGGTGTCGCCAAAAGGAGACATTTATCTTATTGATAAATATAGATTTATAAATTTGATGTTTAGGGTGTCTTAAATTAGCGACAATATTGAGAAAGAGATAAACCGTTTCAGTGTATCCAGAATCATTGAATAGACGGTAAAAAATAAATTGTCTTATTTTTTAATGTATTAAAAAATAAATTGAAAAGTTGGCACGGCATGTGCATAATTATATTCAGTTGCTCATTCAACTTCTTATGTAGGTCCAAAATTAGTTGGGTACATACCACATAAACCAAGAATGACGCCAAAGTAAGGTGCCTACCGTCCAACAGCACAGATATTCGCCTTAGGGCCTTATCAAACACAGGGCGACACGTGGAGTGAGGCACCACCTATATAATTATCTTTAATGTAAAGACATAATTATATAAAAGTAGTAACCATCAGAGTAGTTGTTATCGCTGGCGGGGTAAAGGTAAGTCCTTTATCCCGCCTTCCTATTTTATGCCCACCATAATGCCCGTCATACTTTGAACCACAGCGTTGTTGGCTGCTCTCGTCTACCCGAATCACATACTTATAGAGATATCTTCACTTGGCGCCTAGCTGCAATCCGAATTATTTAGGGCATAGCTGAGTGTTTTATTTTTAAAGCAAAAACTAAAGAAAAGACGAAAGAATTCATTTAATAAGATCTATCGATTCTTTTATGCTTTCGTTTATGCGAAAAAGGAACATCCGGAGCGATGAACATACCTATCTGAAAATTATCATTTTTTACCAATTAAATTGGCACGTTCATTGCTTTTAGTTGTTACACTTAGTCTGATTTTAACGCTATGGGACACATAATTTGGATTGTGCTTTTCGCATGACAAAGAGTTCTGCTACCATTGCAATACGTTGAATGGGTATGAGATGAATGTATTGAGTAAATGGCGTTTTTTCCCGCGCTCCTTGCGCCAACTCGTTGTGATGGCATTTTGGCTTGTACTACTTCCTTTATTAGTACTCGCTTACCAGGCATATCAAAGTCTGGAGCAACTTAGTAACCAAGCTGCCAATATCAATAAAACCACGTTGCTTGACGCACGGCGTAGTGAAGTGATGAGTAGTCTCGCCTTAGAAATGGAACGGAGCTATCGTCAATATTGTGTGTTACAAGATCCCACCTTGCAAACGCAATATCAGAAACAGTTTGCAGATTATCAGCAAATGTTCGAGCGTCAGAAAACAATCTTACCCACTTCGTCAGACACCTCCGCATTGACTAACACTTTGGATGCACTTAAAACGGTCGCTTGTGAAAACAATGAGCCAACAGAAAAAATTACACGAGCTTTAGAACAGTTTTCTGCCGAAAATGCCTCATTAGTGCAAGAAACTCGTGATGTGATTTTTAGCCGTGGAGAACAGTTACAAAAAGCAATTGCGAATAAAGGTCAATTATTTGGCTGGCAGAGCTTAATTTTATTCTTATTAAGCGCTTTACTAGTTGCATTATTCACAAGGATGATTATTGGCCCAGTTAAAGCTATCGAACGAATGATTAACCGTCTTGGAACTGGACGCACGATAGCCAATAATATTGAGCGCTTTAAAGGCCCTAGGGAATTACGGACAATTGCGCAGCGTATTATTTGGTTAAGTGAGCGATTAGCATGGCTTGAATCACAGCGTCATGAATTTCTTCGCCATATTTCACATGAATTAAAAACACCTCTTGCAAGTATGCGTGAAGGAACGGAGTTACTTGCTGATGAGGTAGCTGGACCATTAACGGTGTCTCAAAAAGAAGTTGTAGAAATTTTGGATCACAGTAGTAAGCATCTTCAGCAACTTATTGAGCAATTACTTGACTATAATCGTAAGCTTGTAGATGACCCACCAGAAGCACAGATTGTTGATTTACAAAAGCTCATTGAAGATATCGTCAAAGCACATAACTTACCCGCACGGGCTAAAAACATCAAAACAGAAGTGCGTTTAAAAGTGGATAGCTGTTTAGCTGAACCCTCACTTCTTGGGCGAGTTATTGATAATATCTATTCCAATGCGGTGCACTATGGTGGCGAATCAGGTAATATTTGGATCTCTAGTCGCCAAACAGGCAATAAATTGCTAATTGAAGTTGCGAATACGGGTACGCCAATTCCTGAATCTGAGCAAAGCATGATTTTTGAACCTTTTTATCAAGGCTCATTACAAAGAAAAGGTGCTGTTAAAGGAAGTGGGCTAGGGCTAAGTATTGCGCAAGATTGTATTAAACAAATGGGGGGCGAGCTTTCTCTTGTTCCCACTAAATCAGCAGATGTCTGTTTTAGAATTGAACTGCCTCTAACCGCAGAGAATGAATAATGGTAAATCGGTCTACAGGTGTTTGGGCGGTACTTTACCGTAACGCATCGTTAAGTAAAAATAATCGAAGAGTACCTTATGTGATGAGACGTACAGGGCTCAATTTAGGGGCGGTCTTATTTTCCCTAATCTTAAGTGGATGTGTCGCTAAAAATGGCCAGTCACCGCTCGAAACTCTAGCGCAAGTCGTTGTGCCTGAGGTAAAAGTTACGGACTATCGGTATACATCATGTGAAACGATCTGGAACAATGACCAACCTACTGCACGGGAAAACGCGCTATTTTGGTTGCGAATGATGGATTGTGCCGATCGCACTGAAACCAGTCAAGCACGTGAGGAAGCAGGTAAAATCGAGGTAACAAACTGGTCGAGTGCATTTCAACAGAACATTTTGTTGAATTCTGCAGATCCGTCTATTGCTGAACGTCGCAAAATGCTGGATAGCATTAATACGTATAGTTTGAATTTTCCAACAGCAGTACGGCCATTATTGCAATTATGGCGTGAGCAACAGGTGCAAATTATCAACTTGTCAGATGCGGGGGCTCGTTATAAGCGCCTACAACAAGAAATGGATACAAAGCTCGACCGCTTGAAAGAAGATAATGCTAAATTGGCTTTCGAACTGAATACGACCTCCCGTAAGCTTGAAAACTTAACGGATATTGAACGTCAGCTTTCTTCTCGTAAGAAAAGCACGAACGAAACCGAAAAAGAGGTAGAAAATGGGGTTGAAGGAGATAAACCTATTTCCTCTGAAGAGCCAAAGCCTGATAGCAGCGCATCTTCTCCAGTAGAGCAAAATTCATCGGAGAATGAACAAAAATGACGAATCGTAAGTCAGCAAATTTGTTACTAGTTGACGATGACCCAAGTCTTCTGAAACTGTTAGGTATGCGTTTGAGTAGTGAAGGCTTTAAAGTCACTACCGCAGAGAGCGGCCCTGAAGCGCTAAAAATCTTACAAAAAGAAAAATTAGATTTAGTGATCAGTGACTTACGTATGGATGAAATGGATGGCATGGCGCTTTTCGATGAGATACAAAAAGCCCATCCAAACATGCCTGTCATTATATTAACAGCTCATGGCTCGATTCCTGATGCCGTCGCGGCAACACAACGAGGTGTATTTAGTTTTTAACTAAGCCAGTCGACAAAGACGCATTATATAAAGCGATTGATGAAGCACTCGCGCTCTCTTCAACACCCATAAGTGATGAAGAGTGGAGCTCTGGTATTGTCACACGTAGCCCCTTAATGATACGCCTGTTAGAACAAGCGCATATGGTGGCACAATCTGATGTTAGCGTATTGATTAACGGGCAAAGTGGTACAGGTAAAGAGGTTTTAGCGCAGGCGATTCATAAAGCTAGCCCTAGGGCGCGTAAGCCGTTTATTGCCATTAACTGTGGTGCACTACCTGAACAATTATTAGAGTCTGAACTATTTGGGCATGCAAAAGGTGCCTTTACTGGCGCAGTTAGTAATCGCGAAGGGTTATTCTTTGCAGCCAGTGGTGGGACGTTATTTTTAGATGAAATTGGTGATATGCCAATGCCATTGCAGGTTAAATTACTGCGGGTATTGCAAGAGCGCAAAGTTCGTCCTTTAGGTAGCAACCGTGATTTAGATATTGATGTACGTATTCTGTCTGCAACTCACCGTAACCTACCAAAAGCAATGGAAAAAAATGAGTTTCGTGAGGATCTTTACTATCGTTTAAATGTTGTCAACTTACGTATTCCTGCGTTAAATGAACGTTCAGAAGATATTCCATTATTAGCTAATCATCTATTGCGTGAAGCTGCATCACGTCATAAACCTTTCGTACGAAGTTTTTCCAGTGATGCAATGAAATGCTTAATAACAGCGAGCTGGCCGGGCAATGTCCGTCAATTAGTGAATGTGATTGAACAATGTGTTGCATTAACGACGTCTCCTGTTATAAGCGAAGCACTGGTTAGCCAAGCACTTCAAGGTGAAAATACGGCGCTACCAACATTTGTTGAAGCTCGCAATCAGTTCGAATTGAATTATTTACGTAAGTTATTACAAATGACGAAAGGAAATGTTACTCAAGCTGCCCGAATGGCAGGACGAAACCGTACAGAATTTTATAAATTACTTGGCCGTCATGATTTAGAAGCTAATGATTTTAAAGAATAAATAAGTATTATTTACCACATGGTTGTTATCGATTACATTATGTGGAATAAGGCAATTCATATTCACGCTCCGGGAGAAAAAGTACCTTATGAGCCGTAAGCTTAATATTTCACTAGCACAACTTAATTGGTTAGTCGGTGATATCGAAGGCAACTGCGATCGCATGCTGCAAGTTGTGAGTGAACAAGCACCAAACACAGATATTGTCATGTTTTCAGAGTTGTCTTTGACAGGGTATCCACCAGAAGATTTAATTTTCCGAGCTGATTTCGAGGACCGTTGTTTAGTACAACTCGACCGTTTGCAAAAAGCCAGCCAAGAAACGGCGATTATTGTTGGTCACCCATGGTATGAAGGGGATGATATCTATAATGCGCTGTCCTTTTTCTATCAAGGCAAATTGCACGCTCGCTATTTTAAACAAGAGTTGCCAAATTATGGTGTGTTTGATGAACCTCGTTATTTCACTGCAGATGAAAAATCCTGTGTTGTTGAATTTAAAGGTTATCAGCTCGGTTTATTAATTTGTGAAGATATTTGGTATGACGAGCCAGTAGATGCAGTCAAAGGGGCGGGTGCTGAAATATTATTAACCATCAATGCATCTCCTTATGATATTCATAAAGAACATATTCGAACCGACTTATTAGTCGAACATTGCAAACGCACTCATATGCCAATTGTGTATCTCAACCAAGTGGGTGGGCAAGATGAATTGGTGTTTGATGGTGGCTCAAAAGTCATTGCAAATAAAGGTAAACAAATCTTTAAATTGGCAGAATTTAAAGAGCAAGTTATCACAGTTCAATTTGATGAACTTGCATTGGTGAGCGAAGGTAGCGTATTTATTGAGAATGACCCAGTTGCTCAGGTATACCAAGCTTTAGTTATGTCAACTCGTGACTACATCAATAAAAATGGTTTTAATGGTGCAATTTTAGGGCTATCAGGCGGTATTGACTCAGGGCTAACGGTGGCTATTGCGGTTGATGCTATAGGGAAAGAGCATGTGCAAGCTGTCATGATGCCATTCCGCTATACTTCTGAAATGAGTATTCACGACGCTAAAGAGCAAGCTGATTTGCTTGGGGTTGAATTCGATATCGTATCCATCGAACCGATGTTTGATGCCTTTATGGCTCAGTTAACGCCGATGTTTGAAGGAACCGCGGTTGATACCACTGAGGAAAACTTACAAGCACGTTGCCGAGCGGTTATTTTAATGGCAATGTCAAATAAACGTCGTCGCTTAGTGTTGACTACCAGTAATAAAAGTGAATCTGCTGTTGGTTATTCAACATTATATGGCGATATGGCAGGTGGTTTTGATGTGTTAAAAGATGTGCCTAAAACCCTTGTTTTTGAGTTAGCTAAATATCGTAATACATTATCTCCAGCAATTCCTCAACGTGTGATTGATAGGCCACCGTCAGCAGAACTTGCTCCAGGGCAATTAGATCAAGACAGCTTGCCGCCTTATGATGTGTTAGATGCATTATTGGAAGGCTACGTGGAAAAAGACTTGTCAGTTAATGATTTAATCAAACTTGGTTTTGATAAAGACGTGGTACGAAAAGTTGTACGTCTTGTTGATATTAATGAATATAAACGCCGTCAGGCTCCTGTTGGGCCACGTATTACGATGCGTAATTTCGGTAAAGATCGCCGCTATCCGATCACCTCAGGTTTTGGCCGTAAAAACTGGTCATAACAGGAATTATTTATGAAAAAAATTGATGCAATTATAAAGCCATTCAAACTTGATGATGTTCGTGAAGCATTGGCTGAAGTGGGTATTACCGGAATGACGGTAACTGAAGTGAAAGGCTTTGGACGTCAAAAAGGGCATACTGAGCTTTACCGTGGTGCAGAGTATATGGTTGATTTTTTACCTAAGGTTAAAATTGAAATTGTTGTCCCTGATGACATTGTTGAAAACTGTGTCGAAACCATTATGCAAACGGCCCAAACGGGCAAAATTGGCGATGGGAAGATCTTTGTTTATGATGTAGCTCGAGTGATCCGTATTCGGACCGGTGAGCAAGATGAAGAAGCGATTTAATAAATTACGTTATGTGAAAAAGCGGTAACGGAAAATACACAGGAATGGGATTAGAATTGCGTATTTATTATGCGAGTCCGTTACCGCTAAATTTAGAAAAATGGCAAACACTTAACCATTTAAACCATTTTCTTCAGTTAATATGTTTCAGAGAATGCTCTTCTAAACAGAAGAGCATTTTTTATCCATTAATTGAGGGGTAATACTTTATGTGGTCCAAAACATTCATAGTGAATAGCATCGGCATCGACACCCATTGCAATTAGCTGTTTGCCTACGTGCTGCATAAAACCAACAGGGCCACAGAAATAGAATTGCATGTTCGGTTGCTCAATCCATTCACGTACCAATTCTAAATTCATTAAACCTTCATATTGGTAATCAAACCCGAGACGATCTTCCTCTCTTGGTTGATTAAACCAAATCGCAGATTGGCTGGTTTGTTGTTTTGCTAATAGTTGTTGAATTTCGTGCCTAAAGGCATGAACAGCACCATTTTCAGCGGCATGGAACCAATTAACTTGAGCATTGTGACCTTGTTCTGTTAGATGATTTAACATACTCAGCATTGGGGTTAAACCAACGCCTGCAGAGATCAAGGTAACAGGTGTCTGGCCATCAACATCAATGAAGAAATCACCACAGGGTGGGGCGAGTAGTACATGGTCACCTTCATTTAATTGTTGATGTAAGAAATTAGAAACTGAGCCTTGTTCTTCACGTTTTACTGCAATACGGTAGCTACGGCCATTAGGCGCAGTCGTCAGTGAGTATTGGCGGATTTCTTGGTTTTCAAATCCCTGGTTGTTGACATAAATAGTGATATATTGGCCTGGGCG
The DNA here is from genome assembly GCF_028482485.1 of Providencia sp. PROV116. Taxonomy (NCBI): domain Bacteria; kingdom Pseudomonadati; phylum Pseudomonadota; class Gammaproteobacteria; order Enterobacterales; family Morganellaceae; genus Providencia; species Providencia sp. PROV116. The sequence continues at coordinate 84,410 of NZ_JAMPQO010000024.1, forward strand.
GTAATCCGCGACAGGTTTCCCATCGACAGGTACGAATTCAAAACTGGTGATCACATCACTTTGGGGCTGTTTTTGTTTCAATTTAAATTCACGTAAACCTTCCCAGCCCCCAATTTTATCTGCATTCTCTTGGTAAATTACTGCTTCACGGCCAATAAAGATATCAGCTAAGACCCCGTAAGCTCTTCCCCAAGCATCAAGTACTTCTTGGCCTGGGCTAAGTAGTTCATCGATAGCCGCCAGTAAATTTTCCCCAACAATAGGGTAATGCTCAGGTTTGATATTTAAACTAACGTGTTTTTGGGCAATTTTTTCAACCGCTGAAATCAGTGCTTCAGGGGTTTCAATATTTACCGCATAAGCACAAATAGCGTTGAATAGAGCTTCACGTTGGTCGCCATTCATTTGGTGAGTCATGTTAAAAATATCTTTTAGTTCAGGGTGTTGTTTAAACATCCGATCATAAAAATGTGCGGTTAGTTTTGGCCCTGTTTCAGCAATGGCAGGAATGGTGGATTTAACAATGGCGATGGTTTGGCTATCTAGCATACAGGTGCTCCTGAATTATTTTCATGTTCTCATCGTAGTGATCGTAAGGCGTCAGTTTTTAGTTTTGTACAAACATATCCTTTTACATCATTGGGATAAGTATATTTCATCCCAATAAATCACTCTTTTTTGCGAGACATAAAGTTTATTTATAAACATGTATTTTAAATACAACTTATAATATTTAAGGTTTTATGTAAAGACTCAAACTGGGAAAATATGTCGGAATTAAGCACACAATGAGAAGGGGCTAGCAAATCTGGATGTTTCTACGTTAAAAATTAAAATTTAAGCTATTTTATAGTGGAGCCTTCAGAAGCAAATGAAGTGAAAAAAATTAATGCAATCGTTTGCGTATATTTTTTCTTTAGGGCTATCTCAAGAGAGAAAAAGAGTTTACACTGTGTGTCATTGCGATGAATCGATTTTCAACCTATTGAATTGCTGAGGCAGGAGAAGCGAATGTTAAAGCGTGAAATGAATATTGCTGACTACGATCCAAAATTATGGGAAGCAATGGAGCAAGAAGTACAACGTCAAGAAGAACACATTGAATTAATTGCTTCTGAAAACTATACCAGTCCACGAGTCATGCAGGCTCAAGGTTCTCAGCTAACCAATAAATATGCAGAAGGCTACCCAGGCAAACGCTACTATGGCGGTTGTGAGTATGTTGATGTGGTAGAACAATTAGCGATTGACCGTGCGAAAGAACTATTTGGTGCTGACTATGCGAATGTGCAACCACACTCAGGTTCACAAGCTAACGCTGCTGTTTACATGGCGTTATTACAGCCAGGTGATACTGTTCTGGGGATGAATCTGGCACATGGTGGTCACTTAACTCACGGTTCACCAGTTAACTTCTCAGGTAAACTGTACAACATCGTGCCTTATGGCATCGATGAAAGCGGTAAAATTGACTACGATGATATCAAAGCGCAAGCTGAAAAACATAAACCAAAAATGATTATCGGTGGTTTTTCTGCGTATTCAGGTGTGGTTGATTGGGCAAAAATGCGTGAAATCGCAGATGGCATTGGTGCTTATTTGTTCGTGGATATGGCTCACGTAGCAGGTTTGATTGCTGCTGGTGTTTATCCAAACCCAGTGCCTCATGCACATGTTGTGACGACAACAACACATAAAACTTTAGCAGGTCCACGTGGTGGATTAATTTTAGCTAAAGGTGGTGACGAAGAGTTATACAAAAAAATCAACTCAGCTGTATTCCCAGGTTCTCAAGGTGGCCCTTTAATGCATGTGATTGCAGGTAAAGCGGTTGCTCTGAAAGAAGCGATGGAACCAGAATTCAAAGTTTACCAACAACAAGTGGCTAAAAATGCCAAAGCAATGGTCGACGTTTTCCAAAAACGTGGCTATAAAGTCGTATCTGGTGGAACGGAAAACCATTTGTTCTTAGTGGATTTAGTAGACAAAGACATCACAGGTAAAGATGCAGATGCTGCACTAGGCCGTGCAAATATCACGGTTAACAAAAACAGTGTACCTAACGACCCTAAGAGCCCATTCGTAACGTCTGGTGTACGTATCGGTTCTCCTGCAATTACACGCCGCGGCTTTAAAGAAGCAGAAGCGAGTGAGCTAGCGGGCTGGATGTGTGATATCCTAGACAACCTCAATGACGAAGCGACCATTGAGAGCGTAAAACAAAAAGTATTAGCAATTTGCAAGAAATACCCAGTTTACGCATAATTTAAACGACAATTCGTGATTAAAACCCGCTTCTACATGCATGTATGAGCGGGTTTTTTGCATTGAAAAAACGGAGGGATGATGGTCATTCCATCAACGCGTTGGCTAGCCATTGATTATTTTACCTATTTTTTTGCCTACAGTATTTTCTTACCATTTTGGTCAGTTTGGCTACAAGGTGAGGGAATTGATGCAGAAATGATTGGTGTTTTGTTAGGGGTAGGGTTAGCAGCTCGTTTCCTTGGCGCGATGTTCATTACTCCTTTAGTTAAAGAGCCCTCGAAACTAATTACTGCACTACGTTTACTTGCAGGGCTTTCACTCATTTTCTCTGTTGGTTTTGCTTTGGGTTCTCATTGGGCATGGCTGCTATTTGTAATGATAGGCTTTAACTTATTTTTTGCACCAATGGTTCCGCTGGGAGATTCACTAGCGGGGACATGGCAGAAACAATTTACCTTTGACTACGGCAAAATTCGCGTCTGGGGTTCGATAGCATTTATTATTGGCTCCTCATTGATGGGATATTTAGCAGGTGTTTGGGGTAATAAAGCCATCATGGTGGCGTTGATAGTAAGCTGTTTAGCATTATTACTAGGCGCAATGCTGAAACCGGCAATTATGCCAATGGGAGCAGCGAAAATTGAAGGTGGCAATAAAGTCACTTTTAAACAGTTGATTGCCGATAAAAACGTCGTTAGGTTTTTAATTTGTGTGACCTTATTACAAGGGGCTCATGCGGCTTATTATGGTTTTGCTTCCCTATTTTGGAAAGAAGCCGGTTATTCAGATTTAGTGATCGGTAATTTATGGTCACTGGGTGTGGTCGCTGAAGTCATTGTATTTATGTTAAGTCACCGTTTATTCCGGCGTTGGAGTGCGCGTAATTTACTGCTGCTATCCGCATTTTGTGGAATTATCCGTTGGGGGTTGATGGGGGCGTTTACTGCATTACCTGTGTTAATTGTAGTGCAAATTCTTCACAGTGGGACTTTTACGATTTGTCATCTAGCGGCAATGCGCTTTATCAGCGCAAGAAAAGAAAATGAAATTATCCCATTACAAGGTGTTTACTCTGCCCTCGCAACTGGTGGTGGGTTAGCCGTCCTGACTATTATTGTGGGGTATATTTATGAGCGAGTGCCTGCTCATCATGGTGTAGTTTTCTATTTAATGGCGCTTCTTGCTGTTCCTGCTGTGTTTATCCGCCCTAAAGTTGTAGCTCAATCCTAGTATTTATCAACCAAGCTATAAAAGGGGTTAAACCTATTTTTATAGCTTGGTTTGGTACTGAATTTGTTTCCCTGTATCGTCAATATAAATCATTGTTATATTTTCTCCGTGATTAATGTCTGCGGTTGAAGAGAAAGTTTGTGATGAAAATGGCGCAACCATCGAACTTTTTGCAATAGAACGGCTTTCGTTATTAGCCAGATAAATATTCGCAATATTTAAAAAATAAGGAGTCGGGTTGTTGACGATAATACCGTCTTTAGCTAAATGAAATTGAATGTTTTTGATGGTATTGTCTGGCTTTTCCGTGAGGGTTGTAGGGCGATAAAAAACTTTAATCCGTGTTTGAATGGCAAACTGCAGCATATTTGCACTATTTATTTGTTTTGGCTTTGGCGCAATGTCTAATACATTTAAATAAAATACAGACTCTTTATTCGTAGGGAGCTTGTCGCCAATAAAACGTATTTGTAATTGAACCCCGTCATTTGCCGCGATTTTAGTGACGGGGGGGGGCACAATAAATGGCGCGTTCGTTGTTTCTGGTGTTGAATCGAGGTTACCTTCATCCACCCAACTTTGAGTCAATGTGGCTTGTTCACTGTAATTAGTCAGTTGAATCCCGACGGCCTTTTTATCGCTAGGAAAAATAATTCGTGTTCCTTGTAAAACAAGGCTCGCACATGCTTGGACGCTAAAAAATAGTAACGTAGCGAACCCTGTGATTTTAATTATTCCGTCCATAATATTTTCCTTTCTAATTGTATGACATTACTACGGTTGCAGTACTTGAGACTTGTCCTTGAGTGACACTACTTGGGTTGTATGCATGGTAATAAGCACCTAAGTTTACTGAAAAAGAAGGGGAAATCGGATTTCCTTTAAGGACAGTAAAAATATTTGTCGCGCCATTTTTAGCTGCTACGCTATCCGAAAGTACTAACGGTGTATTGAGATTGCTTGCGCTAACTAATCGGAAACCAACGCCTTTAGCACCTTGGCTAATGGTATTATTCAAGGTTGTTTTATCATTTGAGAGTAAATTACTACTGGATAAAAAAATAGATACATCACGAGAAGCATTACCGCCTGCTAAAAAGTCTTGGCAGGTAAAATTAAGCGTAAATGGCGTGTAGCCTGCTCTAGTTACAGTTTTCACCGCATTGATACTTACTGGGGGTAGTGCAACGACTAAACCTTGGTTAATGAAATTACAGGTAGTGAGAATGGGATTATAAGTTAAGGTAATTGGTTGTAAGTAGATGTCATCGGCACTGGTTGGCCATTGTAGCGTTAACAGAAAAGTGACTAATTTGACTACAATATCTAATAACCACTGTAGAATTCCCAAGCTGGATGCATCAGAGGCGAGTACAATAGGGGTAACTGTGGCGGTACTTCCTGATACTTCGACATAGTTGGTTCCGGGTTTGGCTGTGAGCAAATTAAATTGAACGGTAAAATTTGTATCGAGCTCACTACCTTGATGTATACCTTCCGTAAGGCCGACAACCCTATCTTTTTCTAATGCAGTGACTGTAATTGAGACAAATTGCTTTCCACCATTAAAACCAATAGTAGCGGTTCTGCCTTGGAAAGGGGATGCTATACCGATAGAGTTAGGAAAAAGCAATCCTCTCGCAGTACAGGTAAAAGTTCCAGGGTAGATGGTTCTGCTATTTTTACTAACTTGAGTCGATGTACTGGTAAGTTCTGTCGATAAATCAAAAGCAAGAGCGGGAGCCGTCACTGTAGATGTTTGTCTACAATGTGCTGAGGAATACTGGCTATAAGCCAATATACTGGAAAGCATCAGTGCTAAAGTAATTTTTTTCATCATGTTTTCCTTTATCGACAGAGGTTTTTATTCTTATCCATCGTATTGAGTAGTGGCTCAATAACACATGTCTTTTTCCCTTTAAGCTTTATATGCAATACCATTGGTAATTGCTCGCTTTTGATATACATCACGCCAGATTGACCGACATAACCAACACTTTGCTGTTTAGCATCTGTAATTTCTGTACCAAAAGGTAAGCTATCGCCATTAGCAAGAACGCCACGGATGATATAAGTTTGTCGAGTGTCGGTGTCGAGTTTGATGTAATTCACCGCTCCTTGATATGGACTCACATTTGCCATATTACCGAGTACCTCTGCACCTGCGGTTTTTTCTGTATCCGTCAAGGTATATGTATTGGTTCTATACGGTGTGGAATTAGCAACTAAAACGACACCTTGTTGGTTGGTTAAGGTAGTTTTATCGGCGTTGACCATCATGTTACTGGCCATTGGAGCATCAATGATGGTATAGGTTTGTCCTGTTTCCCCTGAAAAAACAATATGCCCAGGGATAGCAACCAGAGTTCCTTTGGCGCCTAAACCAGTTTGGCGGTAATTATTGGCCTCTGTGTAAGATCCTGAAAGCGTGCTAGAGGGGAGCTGATAGCTGGCGTTGCCACCAACTAAGTTATTCCCACCACTTTGGTTCGTTGCAGTTAGCGTATAATTGACTTGGTCATTTTTACCTGCAATACCACTAACACTTAGCGTAGTTTGTTGGTAACGAGAGTCAGTGTAATAACTTCCCATGCTAATATTGGCGCGTTTTTCAAATAAAGAAAAAGGAACACTAAAATTGGCATAGATACGCGTTTCTTCTTCACTGTCGTAATTACGAACACGTGACACAGATACACTATAGGAAATATCGTTATAGTTGTTGGCATAGCCAGCTTGATATTCACGGCTATTACCGTTTGTATTCCAATAATCACGATGTGTCCCCGAGATGAATACCGAACCATAACCATCAGCTAGTTGTTGGTTTAAATTCAATGTAAATGTGTTTTTAGCACGTGAACCGCGTAAGGCGTCATAATTAGTGAGTGAAAGTTCAGGTGGAATATTATTGCCGAGTTTTTCTGATAGCTGGTCTTGATAAGCTTTCCAAGCGCGATAATTATCTTGAGAATAAATGGCATCAATAAAACTATAGTAACCACTAGTCGAATAACGATATGACGCCAAGGTTAAATTGGTCGACGTTGCGTTAATATATTTGTTATAAGTCAAGCGGTAGCTTTGACCACTATGATCGCCTGAATCTAATTTAGTATTTGCTTGCGTAATATCAGCTGAAATGGCCCCAAAACTAAAATTCCAACCACTCCCAATAACGCCGGAATAGTATTTTTCGCTAAATAACATTCCTGCATAAAGTGTCACTAAATTATTTAAACCATAGTGAAACTCACCTTGAGTAAATTTGGGTTGATAATGGGTATTGTCGATTTTTGTTTGCCCAGCAATGAGGCTGTAATTGTAAACGCCTTGTTTGAGCATATCAGGTACAGCAGAATAGGGCACAGTAAAGGTTTCTTGCCTTCCATCAGCTTCTTGGACAACGACGAATAAGTCACCACCACCAGCACTAGGCTGAAGGTCATTAAATGCGAACTCACCAGGGGGAACGTTTTCTTGATAAACCAGATTGTTATTTTGGTATACGCTGACTAAGGCATTTGTTTGAGCGACACCGCGTATAATGGGGACAAAATTTTGACTTGAATTTGGCAACATATTGGCTTCTGTTGCCAATGCAATGCCTCGAACTCGAATACTATTAAATAGGGCTGCAGGTGTATAAAAATCACCTAATTTCAACCCGGATTTGATTGCACTAAGGGGGCGATAAATATAACGGGTATTGTTTTTCCATTTTTGGCTACCATGAGAGCTATGTCGATAGCTGGATTCATCTCTAAATTGCCAGGCGCCCAAATTAACACCTGAATTTAAGGTTGCATAAAAATTGTCACTGCTGGTTTTTGAGTTTTTCTTCTCTTTATAGCTATAATAATTTGTATTATAAGAAAAAATAATTGCAGGCTCGCCATAATTCCATAGGCTAGGGTCAACATAGTTAGCTTCGAGTTTTTTCAGAGCGACTTGAGGAACTGTAATATTGAGTCGTAGGTTGTTGATATTGAATTTATACTTTATATTGGCTACTAAATCATCAATAGGAACAAATGGCTGTTGTTCGGTTTGCTCAATCACCTCAGCAGATAAATTTAGGTTTAATTTCTGTACATCATCAGCAGCAAGGCTAATCAGTTTGCCATCATTATTGATATCAATTTCAAACTGACCTTTCCAATTATTATTGACATAAAGGTCGGCTAATTGTTTACCTGATGGAATGTTATTGTCAGTATAGAATCGTGAAATATCTCCTTGTGCAGATTTACCTACCAATAGGGAAGTTTCAAACTCGTCCGCTATTGAGTTCTTTTGATAACTTTGTAGTCCTATTAAGATTAGGAGATAGAGATAATTTTCTTTTTTCACGATGATTTCTTCTATTAAAGTTTAATATTTTTAGATTTGAAAACACCATAGTCATCCACATACATTAAAATAAGATCGTGGTTTTTCATTATTCCTTTAATAGGTAATTCTTTTTCAGACATAGGGGCAATCATGGCAGAATCAGTTAATGAGTTATTTTTATCGTTAGATGGTGCGATAGCTGCAATAGTTAAATGGTATTGTGAATTATTTTTAACTAATATTTTATTATTTTTAATTTGATAGCTTGCATTATTAATAACCTCATCGGGAGATTCAGTTAGCCCAATAGGACGATAAAAAATTTTAATTCGTGAACGTGTGGCTAGCTGAATTGCATTTTTGCCTTTAGCAGACTCTGGCGTTTTAGGAATATCTAAAACATTTAAGAAAAATACGCTTTCAACATTTTCAGGAAGTTTTCCGGGTATTTTTTTAATTTTTAGTTGCTGACCTTGTAAACCTTCAATTTTAACAATAGGAGGGGATAAATAAAAAGGCGCTTCAGAATTCTCAGGCGTGGAATTTTCATCACCGTTATCAATCCATGACTGAACAAGAGACGATGTTTTACTGTTATTGGTTAATTGTACAGCAATACTATCAGCGTCAGCAGGATATATAATTCGAGTGCCAGTAATAATAACATTAGAAAGTGTTGCGCTCGAAAATAAAATAGTGAGTAATAAAACTAGAATTTTCATAATAGCATCCATTTAAAGCCAGGCTAATAAAAGCCTGGCTAAGTCATAATTATAAATAGGAAACTGTATATATTACGTTTGATTGCAAAAGACCGACTTTGGCGGCAGTTGCATTAGTTTTATAATAACTGGCAATTAAATTGAGAGTAGCTCCTGTCGTACCACCAGTATCAGCCCCTGTAAGGTTAGTATCAAAAGCCACATTGAGTGGAATTGCGGTGTTTGGAGTACTGGTTTTAGATAAACTAAACCCGACGTTTTTGGCAACGGAGGCGTCATTTTCATTCACGGAAGTATTCACTAAATACAAACCGGAAGGGGAAATGTTACTTGATGAATAAAAGTGTAATTTCAGATTACTTACAGGATTGCTCGCAGGTGCGCAATCTGAGAAAGTTAAAGAAAATTGTTTTTGATTTTTAGAAATAACCGTTGCGGCAGTTGTTCCTGCATCTGTTACGGTTATTGGATCAAGAACAACAGTCATATCGGCACTATTTCCGCCATTAATGGTACAAGTTGTATCGCTTATTGCTCCAGAAATTGAAATAATTCCCCCAGCACTATTCGTTATTGCAAGTGCTGAACCTGATATAAAAGATAAAGAAAGTAAAGACAGAGGTAGTATATATCTAGACATAATTAACCCCATAAGGTCAAAAATAAAATAAAGTTATATAACTTTGATTAACAGCTTAATGTAAATTAGCTGTATTGTTTTATGCTAGATATAAAGTGCATTTTTTTCAAATTAAAAACCAAAAATATATTTAATGAGATTGATGTCTTTTTTATATGTATGAATTTAATGTGATATTATTTTTTAAATTATTTCAAGTTAACTCATGGTGGGTGTATTTGTTGGCGATTGTTGGTTTATCGCTTTGAATATTTCTCGTTGTGTATGTTATTGTGACAAGGATAAATATCAATTAACTTAATAATAAACTGAAGTAATATTAATTCATAAAATTAAATAAAATTTAATTTATAAAAAATAAATTGATAATAAAATGGCAAATCATAGAAAATGATTTGCCATTGAAAGATATCTTATAAGCTTGGTAGGAAAGTAGTAAATACAGGCATAAAGGTGACTAAGAGTAAAACGATAATTAATGCAAAGAACAAGGGCATAACTTCACGAATAAAGTCAGAAATACGGACACCAGTAATCGATGTGGCTACAAACATGACGGTTCCCATTGGCGGTGTTAAGCAGCCGATGGCCAAATTAAGGATCATGACAATGCCAAAATGGATAGGGTCAATCCCTAATAGTTTTACTGTAGGCATTAATAATGGAACAAGGACAATAATTGCAGCATTTCCTTCAATAAACATACCTAGGATTAACAACACCGCATTGACAATCATTAAGAAGACATACGGGTTATCAGAAAAATTGGTCATCATTCTGGCAACATCTTGCGCCACTTGTTCGTTCGTCAATACCCATGCTAATGCGGAACAAGTCATAATAATGAGCATGATACTTGCTGTTGAACGGGCTGTTTCTAAAAATGAGGCAGCAATGTCTTTTAACTTCATTTCACGATAAAAGAAGGTACCAATTACAATAACGTAAAGTACAGCAATAGCACCAGCTTCTGTTGGTGTAAAAATACCAAAGCGAATTCCACCAATAATGACGAGAACTAATAGGAAAGCAGACATCGCTCCTTTACCTGTTTGGTAAACTTCAGCAAATGTAGGTGCTTTATCTCTAGCAGGCTTATATCCACGTTTTTTTGCAATCAGATAAATTGCAACCATTAAAGCAACGCAGCACATTAATCCAGGAATGATTGCAGCCATAAACATCTTACCAATAGAGACGTCAGCGACAAATCCATAGATGATTAATGCAATACCCGGTGGAATTATAGGTGTTATTAATGATCCTGCGGCAGTGACAGCGGCAGAGAAGCTTTTTCCATAACCTAATTTTGTCATTTCTGGCACTAACATTTTAGATAGCATTGCACAGTCAGCGAGGTTAGATGCAGAAAGCCCACCCATCATTGTACTTAATAATACGTTAGATTGGGCAAGTCCTCCTGGATAGTGGCCAGACAGAGTGCCAGTAAATTTCAACATTCGTCTAGTAATACCAGTGTAATTCAAAAGGTTACCTAACAAAATGAAGAAAGGGATAGCAAGTAACGTCACATTTTCCCCAGCCCCAATAATGCGTTGTACCGCAATGAGGGGAGAAATGTCACCCGCAGAGAAAAAGTAGGTGAGTAATGCAATCAGTACACTTAAAAAAATGGGAACATTAATTAAAAAGCAGAATATTAATACGATACAGGCGATAATTACTGACATGGTTTATCTCCTTTTAGTAATTTACTCATGTCTTCCAGTAAATGTTGGATAGAAAATAACACCATGATGGATGCGCCAATGGGTACAGAAAGGTCGATATAATAATAAGAGACACCAATAATTGGTGTTATTTTGTCTTCTGCAATAATAGAGAGTTCATATCCAAGATAACCAAAAATTGATAAAGCAATAATGGCCATAATATGAGTAACGACCGCAATAGCTAATTGTACTTTTTCAGGAAATAAAGAGGTAATTGCATCAATACTGACATGCATTCTTTTGCCTGCCGCAGATGCTGCGCCAATCATCACCAACCAAATGTAGCAAATGATTAAAACTTCCTCACTCCACATTAAAGGGTCATTAAGAAGCCAACGCATGAATACAGCAAGAATGGTAATAATGACAATAGCGGCAACAGCAAGAGAAGCCACTATATCACTTAATTTCCCCAGAAATTTAAACATAAAAGATCCTTGCGAGAATAATAGTTAACCATTTGTATTGTAAAAATATTGGCGGTATTAACCGCCAAGTAATAGGGTTACTTATTAATAATATCTTGAGTTTGTTGATATAAATTCGCAGACCATTCAGGGAATTCATTATAGAAAGGCTTAGATTCTTCTTTGAAGAGCGCTCTGTCTACTTCAACAACAGTAACACCTTCATTTTTCATTTTCTCAATGATTTCTTTTTCTTGTTGTAAGACTAAATCTGTTAGGAATTGCCCAGCTTCATTTCCTGATTCAACTAAAGCCTGCTGAATATTTTCAGGTAATTTAGCGTAGGTTTTGCTGCCCATGACTAGGTTGGTTACGTTCTCTACATGACCCGTTAAAATCAAGAATTTGGCCGCTTCATGGTGTTTTTGCCCATATAGCACAGGAATTGGGTTTTCTGCGCCATCAATAATTTTAAGATTAAGTGCAGTATAAACTTCTGCTAAAGGTAATGGTGTTGGTGTGGCACCCATTGCCTCTAAACCTTTAATTTGAATTTTATTATTGGGGACGCGAATTTTTAAACCTTTTAGGTCATCTGGAGTTTGGATCATTTTATTGGCTAAGATATGGCGTGAACCATATAACCAATCTTTAGAAACCACGTGAAGGCCTTTTTTATCTAACTGTTGTTCTAAGGAACCATACCAAGGTGAGGCATTTAATTTAAAAATATCTTTATAAGATAGTCCTAAATACGGCCCAAACATAATGCCGTAATCAGGTACATAATCAGAAAAGAAGGCACCATCTGCTAAGGTAATTAGTGGGCTACCTAACTTCATTTGTTCGATGACATCTTTTTTGGAGCCTAATTGTGAGCTTGGATAAGGAATTAATTCACCTTCACCATTAGTTTTTTCATTGAATTTTTTTGCCCATTCGTGAATAGCTAAATCAAAAGGCTCTCCAGGGTTATTTTCATAAGCGACTTTTAACTTATATTTAGCATCTGCAAATGCGGCATTTGTCATGCTGCCCATTAATAGCATTGTGCTGAGTGTTAAGCTAAGAAGTTTTTTTCCGTTTAATGTGCTCAGTTTCATAAAGGTATCTCCTGTAGGGGGATTTATTGTTTTAAGTATTTATTTTCTTTTTCTAACCAATGTATTTTCTGCGTAGCATTGATTCTGTACCGCTACTCAGAATTTCAGTAATTTTTTGGCTCACATCATCTTGTAATTGTGGTATTTCGTTGAGGTTTAATCCCCATAAATCAGACATTGCTAGCACATTTTCAGTAAGTTGTTTTACATTTGAGTCATAGAGTTCATGCCAAGCTTTAAAGCGTTCAAGTAAATAATCATCATCATTTAAAGGAATGAGTTGTTCAGCCTGTTTTCCTCGATAGAAAACAATAAGTGCAGCAAGTGAAAATGAAATGCAATAAGGAATTTTATTGTATTGCTTAACATAAGAGATTAATTGAGGTAATAGGCGAGTTTTAAATTTAGTTAACGAGTTTAGAGATATTGAAATTAATTCATGTTCTATATATGGGTTATTAAAGCGGTCAATAACTGCGGAGGCAAAAGCCGCGAGCTCCGAAGGGCTTTGAGATAAAACAGGAATAACTTCATTATCAATTAAATCTTTAATGAAAGCTAAAAAGATTGGGTTGCTAGTGACATCACGGACAGTTCTGATCCCTGCCAAGTAAGCAACAGGAACCATCGCGGTGTGCGCACCATTTAAGATTGCAACTTTACGCTCTTTGTAGGGCTTTATGTCATCGACTACTTTGATATTTAATGGTAATTCATTCAGTTTTAGCTTCTGCTCTAGTATTTTTGGCCCTTGAATGACAAATAAATAGAAATATTCAGCAGTGACGAGAAAATCGTCTTTATAACCTAATTCTTTTTCCAGTTTCTCAATTTCATTTTTCGGGTATCCAGTAACGATCCTATCGACTAACGTAGAACAAAACGTATTACTGCTATTTAGCCAAGCAATAAAATCTGCGGGGAGTTGCCAGTCTTGCGCATGTTGATTCACAAACTCTTGTAACTTATCGCCATTATAGTCAATTAACTCACAGGGGATGATGAACAACCCTTTGCTATTATCACCATTAAAATGTTGAAAGCGGTGAAATAAAAACTGAGTAAGTTTCGCAGGGAAACTACTTGCTGGTGCATCTTCTAAGCGTACGTCGTGCTTATATACGATCCCTGCTTCCGTCGTGTTAGAGAAGATCCATTGTAATTCGGGATTTTCTGCACATGTTAGAAACTTATCATATTCAGAATAAATCAGTATTTCACGGTTAACCGAATTAATAATTCTTATATTCGAAACGCTTTGTTTTTGTTCATTAATTCCCCTGGTGATGGCAGTATAAAGTCCATTTTGCTGATTAATTGAGGGATGTGATGAGTCAATTGGCCTGACAAGCGTAATGCCACTATCGAAATCTGTCTTTTCATTCAGTTGGTCAACCATCCAGTCGATAAAAGCACGTAAAAAATTACCTTCTCCGAATTGCAAAATTCTCTCTGGGTATTGCTTATTAGCCATTGACTGTCTATTTAAGTAATCCATGACCATTCCTCTAGTTATTATGTGTATTAATCATCCGGTGTTGATTCAGACTAGAAGTATTTTTTTCTATGGACTATTAATTGCATCAATTTTGTGGAATGAATGGCTTTTTGATGTTTTTAATCTGTTTTTTATTAGTTAAAGACAGGTATTTTATTGATTCATCAAACCTAAATCATAACTATACATGCTAATTGATTGAAAATTAAGGTTGTTTATTTTTTATTGTAATTTGGGAACGTAATGATTTCACGGTTAAGTTGTTTTTTTACTAAAAAATTCAGGTTTTATTTGATGTATATATTATCGAGCCAAAGAGTAAGTCATCGTTGACCATCCATTGACCTTGTAACTTAATGTTATTTATTTATAAGTTTGCTGTATGGAGTTAATCATAGTTCTTTTAGCGGTATCTAAATGATGTCGAAGTTCATTCATCGCCACAATATCATTACGGCTAATCAAAGCACTTAAAATGGTCATATGTTCTTCAATTGCCAGTACATTTCTTTCTTTTAAGTCTGACTCATCCCATTGATATTGAAAGTGAAATATCACAGTGATGATTTCAAGAGACTGATTAAAAAACGGGTTATTGGCACCTGATAAAATAAGACTATGTAGTTCATAATCTAGTTGGGAAAAGTCGCGGTAATTAATAGTAACGGTTTCCCGTAGTGTTCTATGTTTGAGTAATAGCTCTTTCGCTAAAATCCAACGGTGGTCATCTGGTGGTAAATTTAAAAAATGAGTCAGAGCATTGGTTTCTAGCAATTCCCTGAACTCAAAAAGCTTTTCTGCATATTCACGCGAAAATTTCATCATGTGCCAGTTCCCCCGGTGGGTGTTTTTAATTAACCCATAACGAGAAAACTCCACTAAGAACTCCCGAACAATACTAGAACTTACATGGCTTTTTTTTGCTAGTTGTAATTCAGTAAAAGTATCCCCAGGCATCAATTCTTTGCGTTTAATCATTTGATAAAACGCTTTTTCGAATAAGACGATTTGTTGATCAGGAAGACTTGATTCAACAGGAAAGAAATCAGTTTTATTGGGATAGCGAATAACATGATATTCACTCCCTTGTTTTTCAATGATTTTCTTTTCTAATAAATATTCGAGGGTATGTCTCACTGTGGTTCGACTGATATTAAACATCTCAGCTAAAGAAGATTGTGAGGGAAAGGGGGATGTTAATAAATTTTTATGTATAGCGTCTAAAAATTCATTAATTGATCCATAGCGTATATTTTTACTCCTCACCATTTAAACACTCCTTAATCTGATTTTTATTCTTTAAAGACCGATTTAAAACCGATTTAAAAACATTTAATCACAAAATTCGGTTGTTAAGTATCTAGTCTATGTTTTTTAAATTAAAAAAGACAGATGAATTGACGGAGGAAAATATGAAACAATTGATTTGTCAGGAACCTAAAAAATTAGTCTATCAACAAGTCGTTGAACCTACAGTACAAGTTGGGCATGTAAAAATAAAAATACATGCGGTTGGAATATGTGGAACGGATATTCACGCTTGGGGAGGAAATCAGCCCTTTTTTCAATATCCACGAGTATTAGGACATGAAATCTCTGGAACTATTTGTGATGTTGCACCTGACGTTACACAATGGAAAGTCGGTCAGCGTGTTGCTGTAATGCCTTATGTTGCCTGCTATGAATGTGGTGCTTGTAAGGAAGGAAAAACAAATTGCTGCGAAAAAATTTCAGTTATTGGCGTTCACGAAGATGGTGGTTTTTGTGAATATTTAAATGTGCCAGAGAAAAATGTATTAGCGATTGAAGATACAGTTACAGATATTGATGGCGCCTTAATCGAACCATTTTCAATCAGTGCTCATGCCGTCAGGCGTGCGCAGGTTAAACCTCAAGATACTGTTTTAGTTGTAGGGGCAGGGCCTATAGGGCTAGGTGTTGCTGCTATTGCTAAAGCGGATGGTGCTAACGTATTAGTGGCTGATACCAGCGAGGCACGTCGTCAACATGTTGAAAAAGTATTAGGCTTAAAAACGTGTGACCCAGCCGATGAAAACTACTTATCAAGTATTGAACACCATTTTTCAGGTATGCTTGCTGAGAAAGTTATTGATGCAACGGGGAATCAACACGCAATGAACACCGCGGTGAATTTAATTCGTCATGGTGGCTTAATTGTATTTGTTGGGCTATTTAAAGGTAATTTATCGTTTCCAGATCCAGATTTTCATAAGAAAGAGACAACAATGATGGGAAGCCGAAATGCCACTCCTGAAGATTTCAATAAAGTTGCAAGGTTAATGGCAGAAGGTAAGTTATCTAGTAGTATGATGCTAACGCATCAATTTGATTTTAATACCATTGGTGATATTTATGAAAGTGATGTTATTAATAATCGTGAATTAATTAAAGGTGTTATTTTATTTTAAATAACAATTTATCTTTAAATAACAACAAAAAACCCACAATAAAAGTGGGTTTTGTTTTTAGTTCGTCTCTAGAAAGGATGTGTTAGCGCTTTAATGCTTCTGATAGCTCATCTTTCATGACGGACAGTATGTCTCTAACAACACGTGGGCTACCAGCAACTAAGTTACCTGAGGCTAAATAATTATGACCGCCAATAAAGTCAGTCATGATACCGCCAGCTTCACGCATGATCAGCTCACCGCCCATGAAGTCCCACGGTTTTAAACCAATTTCAAAAAAAGCATCAACACGGCTAGAAGCCACATAGCATAAATCTAATGCTGCGGAGCCGGTACGACGAAAATCAGCACATTTGTTAAACATCGCAGTTATGATGTTCATATAGACAGGTGCATGTTGTTTTTGTTTGAAAGGGAAGCCTGTCGCAACGATAGCGCCATCAAGGTCACGTTTTTCGTCGATGCGAATACGATAACCGTTAAGCTGAGCGCCTTGCCCACGTACTGCGCTAAATAATTCATTACGCATTGGGTCATAAACAACAGCAACTTCTGTACGGCCTTTAACGCGCACAGCGATAGAAACAGAAAAATGGGGGAGACGTTTTGTGAAGTTGGTAGTGCCATCCAGTGGATCGATTACCCATTGAATATCATCATCTTTACCTATTAATTCACCACTTTCCTCAGTGATAATAGTGTGGTCAGGATATGATTTGCGGATGATTTCAATAATCAGTTGCTCAGATTCTTGGTCAACGTTAGTAACGAAATCGTTAGTGCCTTTCTGAGTGACTTTAATATTGCTAGGCATTTCATAGTTTTTAGCTATGTGATTACCGGCCTTACGTGCTGCACGTATGGCGATGTTAAGCATCGGATGCATGGGCTTTTTCCACTGGAATGTTAAAGAACGAAAAACTTGAGTGCCAAAGTATATAGATGTTCGTCACAATAAGCAATTTTGTGTTAAGCTATTGCAATAATTTTTTCATTAAACGTATAAATCATGTTAGATAACATCCGTATTGTTCTTGTTGAAACCTCACACACTGGTAATATGGGCTCAACAGCTCGTGCCATGAAAACCATGGGGCTTTCTAATCTGTACCTCGTTAATCCTCTCGTTGAACCTGATTCACACTCTATTGCGCTTTCTGCCGGGGCAAGTGATGTTATTGGTAATGCGACAATAGTTAAAACTCTCGATGAAGCTTTAGAAGGCTGTAAGTTAGTGATCGGTACCAGTGCACGTTCTCGCACCTTATCTTGGCCAATGGTTGAACCACGTGAATGCGGCATTAAATCTGTTGAGCAATCCAAAGAATCACCTGTTGCTATCGTATTTGGCCGTGAGCGAGTGGGCTTAACCAACGAAGAACTTCAAAAATGCCAATATCATTTATATATCCCCACAAACCCAGAATACGGTTCTTTGAATTTAGCGATGGCAGTGCAATTGGTGAGTTATGAAATACGCATGGCGTATCTTTCAATGGATGAAAAAAATACGGTAATTTCCGCTGATGATGAGGTAGAATACCCACCGTCAGAAGATGTTGAACGTTTTTATGTCCATCTCGAGAGCGTGTTGAATGAATCAGGTTTTATTCGTAAAGCGCACCCTGGCTTAATTATGAATAAATTACGCCGTTTATTCACTCGAGCGCATATCGAAACCCAAGAGTTACATATCCTGCGGGGTATCTTAACGTCAATGGAAAAATGGGCGAAAAAGTGAGGTTAAATCCGTGGTAAAATCAGGTGAATAATACTTGAGTAAATTAGTCAGGTAAATAGTTGACTAAATTACTCAGGAATGTCACAATCTGACCATAATTTACCATGGAGTAATATGTTATGAGACTCACTTCCAAAGGGCGTTACGCAGTAACTGCGATGTTAGATGTCGCATTACACTCTCAGTCAGGTCCAGTGCCTTTAGCTGACATTTCTGAACGTCAGGGAATTTCCCTCTCTTATCTTGAGCAACTTTTCTCTCGTTTACGTAAAAACGAGTTAGTTTCGAGTGTGCGCGGTCCAGGTGGCGGTTATTTGCTTGGTAGAGACGCAGACCAAATCTTTGTTGCTGAAGTAATCGCTGCGGTAGATGAATCTGTTGACGCCACCCGTTGTCAGGGTAATAAAGAAGGTTGCCAAAATGGTGATCGCTGCTTAACTCACGCATTATGGCGCGATTTAAGCGATAGAATTACAAGTTTCCTTAGCAGCATTAGCCTTGATGAACTGGTTAAAAACCAAGAAGTCATGGTTGTTGCTGATAGACAAGATAACGAACAGCGTAAGACCATGCCAAATGGGATTACACCTGAATCGATTATCAATGTACGTGCTTAAAAATATTAAAAAAATTGCAGTCGGTACATTTTGGTGAGTTATTGGACGAAGAGCTAATTTCCGCCATTTGTATCTTTAAAAATTAAAGGCAAGTTAGCTTGTCCTTTGGAGTAAGTGAGCAATGAAATTACCAATTTATCTTGATTATTCAGCAACAACACCGGTTGACCCGCGTGTGGCTGAAAAAATGATGCAATGTTTAACAATGGATGGGAACTTTGGTAACCCAGCGTCCCGTTCTCATCGTTTCGGCTGGCAAGCTGAAGAAGCGGTGGATATTGCTCGCAATCAAATCGCCGAATTAGTGGGTGCTGATCCACGTGAAATCGTATTTACCTCAGGCGCAACTGAGTCTGATAACTTAGCGATTAAAGGCGCTGCTAATTTCTATAAAAAGAAAGGCAACCACATTATTACCTGTAAAACGGAACACAAAGCCGTTTTAGATACCTGCCGCCAATTAGAGCGTGAAGGTTTTGAAGTGACTTATCTGTCACCACAAAGCAATGGTTTAATTGCTATGCAAGACCTACAAGACGCTATTCGTGAAGACACCATTTTAATTTCTATTATGCATGTTAATAACGAAATTGGGGTTGTGCAGGATATCGCAGCTATCGGTGAATTATGCCGTAGCAAAGGAATTATTTTCCACGTTGATGCAACACAAAGTGTGGGCAAATTGCCTATCGACCTTAATGCGCTAAAAGTGGATTTAATGTCATTCTCTGCTCACAAACTTTACGGGCCAATGGGGATTGGTGCATTGTATGTTCGCCGTAAACCACGTATTCGCCTTGAAGCGCAACAGCATGGTGGTGGTCATGAACGTGGTATGCGTTCTGGAACATTACCTGTACACCAAATCGTGGGTATGGGCGAAGCTTACCGCATTGCCAAAGAAGAAATGGCAGCGGAATCTGAGCGTTTACGCGGTTTACGGCTACGTTTGTGGAACGGTATTAAAGATATCGAAGAAGTTTACCTCAATGGTGATTTAGAACACGGTGCGCCGCACATTCTGAACGTCAGCTTCAACTATGTTGAAGGTGAATCACTGATGATGTCATTAAAAGATTTGGCTGTATCTTCAGGTTCTGCATGTACTTCTGCAAGCCTAGAACCTTCTTATGTACTGCGCGCTTTAGGGATGAATGATGAGCTGGCACATAGCTCAATCCGTTTCTCTTTAGGTCGTTTCACGACAGAAGAAGAAATTGACTATGCAATCAAAATGATTCATGGCGCAATTGGCCACTTACGCGAGCTGTCTCCTTTATGGGAAATGTTCAAAGACGGCGTAGATCTTAACAGCATCGAATGGTCTCACCATTAATCAGACGGTTTCAGGAGTTTAAAAATGGCTTACAGTGAAAAAGTTATCGATCATTATGAAAACCCACGCAACGTTGGTTCGTTTGACAACAGCGACCCAAGCGTAGGTAGCGGTATGGTAGGCGCACCTGCCTGTGGTGACGTCATGAAATTACAGATTAAAGTAAATGATGACGGCATTATTGAAGATGCACGCTTTAAAACTTATGGTTGTGGTTCAGCAATTGCATCAAGTTCACTCGTGACTGAATGGATGAAAGGCAAAAGTTTGGACGAAGCGGAGTCAATCAAAAATACAGCGATTGCCGAAGAGTTAGAATTACCACCAGTGAAAATTCACTGTTCAATTCTGGCTGAAGATGCAATTAAAGCTGCTATTGCTGATTACAAAAGCAAACGCCAAAGCAAATAAGTTTTTAATCAGTCTATAGGACAACCCATATTAATAAATAACAACAAGTTATCGTCCTATAACTGGCACAATACCCACGGCGTCTAGGCTAAACATCGCTGAGTTTCTTAGTTTAGAAATAGGGTGGGTATAAAATAATTTGAAGGCGGATGCGACTCATGAGTAGCATCTGCCTTGTTTGTTTCTAAAGTGAGGTTTGCAATGTCTATTTCTCTTACAGAAAGTGCTGCGCAGCGTATTCAATCCTTTCTACAAAATCGTGGGAAAGGCGAAGGCTTGCGTTTAGGTGTAAGAACTTCAGGTTGTTCAGGAATGGCTTATGTTCTTGAATTTGCTGATACAATCAATGAAGAAGACACAGTTTTTGAAGATAAAGGTGTGAAAGTCATCATCGATGGCAAGAGCATTGTTTATCTTGATGGTACTGAGCTGGATTTCGTGAAAGAAGGCTTAAACGAAGGGTTTAAATTTAATAACCCTAACGTCAATAGTGAATGCGGATGCGGTGAAAGTTTTCACGTATAATGCGTTTTATTAAGCCTAATTTTTGGCCAATCTTACTAATTTTATTTTATTAGTGGTATTGGTAACCGGTTCGAGAAACTGAGCACTTATGGATTATTTTACTCTTTTTGGGTTGACTCCCATCTATGCCATCGATAGCGAACAACTGACGTTACGTTTTCAAGACTTACAGCGTCAATACCATCCTGACCGTTTTGCAACCTGTTCTGAACAGGAGAAAATGCAAGCACTACAAAAAGCAGCAACCATTAATGCTGCTTATCAAGCCCTCCGTCATCCGCTAAAACGCGCGGAATATATGCTTTCATTGCATGGTTTTGATATTAATAACGAACAACATACCATGCATGATACGGCATTTTTGATGGAGCAACTTGAGCTACGCGAAGAGTTAGACAATATTGAGAACAGTGATGACGCACTTGATCTATTGGCTAAATTTATGCAGAGCGTCAAGCAAATGCAGCAAGCACGAAGTGCACTGATGGTGACAGAGCTAGATGCCATGCAGTGGGAAAAAGCCGCTGATACCGTACGTAAACTACGTTTTCTCGACAAGCTTCAGCAGCAAGCAGAGCAACTCGAAGAACGATTACTAGATGAATTTTAAGAGAAAACGATTATGGCGTTACTACAAATCAGCGAACCCGGTATGACAGCAGCTCCGCATCAACGCAAATTGGCTGCAGGCATTGATTTAGGTACCACCCACTCTTTGATTGCGACAGTGCGCAGTGGTGAAGCTGCAGCTTTGCCTGATAGCCAAGGGCGCTTTTTATTACCATCGATTGTTAATTATCAACCCGAAAGCAAATTAGTGGGATGGGAAGCGAAACAACTTGCCGAGCAAGACCCGGTCAATACCATTATTTCAGTGAAACGCATGATGGGGCGTTCATTAGCCGATATTCAAAAACGCTACCCTGACTTACCTTATCAATTGACTGCCAGTGAAAATGGTTTGCCGTTTATTCAAACCGTGGCTGGCCAAGTTGACCCAATCCAAGTTTCTTCTGACATTCTAAGAACACTAGCAAAACGTGCTGAAGAAACCTTAGGTGGGGAAATGGATGGCGTAGTGATCACAGTACCGGCTTATTTTGATGATGCACAACGCCAAGGGACCAAAGATGCAGCGCGCCTTGCAGGCTTACATGTATTGCGTTTGCTGAATGAACCGACTGCGGCTGCGATTGCCTATGGATTAGACTCTGGGCAAGAAGGTGTGATTGCTGTTTATGACCTCGGTGGTGGCACTTTTGATGTGTCCATTTTACGCCTGAGCCGTGGTGTTTTTGAAGTGTTAGCAACGGGCGGCGATACCGCGCTTGGTGGTGATGACTTTGACCAAGTATTGGCTCAGTGGATTGCTGAGCAGGCAGGGGTTTCATTACAAGGTGATCATCATTTAAATCGTCAGTTATTAAATGTGGCGACAGAAACCAAAGTTGCGCTTAGTGATGCAGAAACAGTGACTATTCAGCTTGCCAACTGGCAAGGGGAAATTCGTCGTGAGCAGTTTGAAACGTTAATTGAAAATTACGTAAAGCGCACTCTGATGGCTTGTCGCCGTGCGTTAAAAGATGCGGGTGTTGAGGCTGAAGATGTTCTGAATGTCGTGATGGTCGGTGGTTCGACTCGTGTGCCACTAGTACGTCAAAAAGTCGGGGAGTTTTTTGGTAAATCACCACTGACATCCATCGACCCAGATAAAGTTGTCGCCATTGGCGCTGCAATTCAAGCGGATATTTTAGTCGGAAACAAGCCTGATAGCGAGATGCTGTTGTTAGATGTGATCCCACTCTCTCTTGGTTTGGAAACGATGGGTGGATTAGTCGAAAAAGTGATCCCGCGTAACACCACCATCCCTGTTGCTCGAGCCCAAGAGTTTACCACCTTTAAAGATGGTCAAACGGCGATGAGCGTTCATGTCGTACAAGGTGAACGCGAAATGGTGGCAGATTGCCGTTCATTAGCTCGCTTTACCTTGCGTGATATTCCAGCGATGGCCGCAGGTGGGGCACATATTCGTGTGACTTTTCAAGTCGATGCCGATGGGCTGTTGAGTGTTAGCGCCATGGAAAAATCGACAGGTGTAGAAGCATCGATTCAAGTTAAGCCATCGTATGGGTTAACGGATAACGAAATTTCAAACATGATTAAAGATTCAATGACTAACGCGCAAGATGATTTAAATGCGCGCCGCTTAGCGGAGCAAAAAGTTGAAGCTGCAAGAGTGCTTGAAAGTTTAACGAGCGCATTAGCCCAAGATGGCAATTTACTGACGCCAGAAGAAGAGTCAGAAATTGATAATGCAGTCAATGAGTTAATTAAAGCGGTTGAGGGTACAGACCCAATCGTAATTGAAAATGCCATTAAACAACTGGATAAGCAATCGCAGGAGTTTGCAGCGCGTCGCATGGATACCTCCATTCGCCAAGCGTTGTCAGGTCATTCTGTGGATGAGATATAATTATGCCTAAAATAGTTTTTTTACCTCATAGTGATTTATGTCCAGACGGTGCAGTAGTTGAAGCACAAGAAGGCGAATCTATTTTAAATGTTGCGCTACGCAGCGGTATTGAGCTTGAGCACGCCTGTGAAAAATCCTGTGCTTGTACAACCTGTCATTGTATTGTTCGTGAAGGTTTCGATTCACTGGAAGAAAGCAGTGAACTCGAAGATGACATGTTAGATAAAGCATGGGGGTTAGAGCCTGAAAGCCGTCTAAGTTGCCAAGCATTGGTGACGGATGAGGATTTAGTGGTAGAGATCCCTCGTTATACTATCAATCACGCCCGCGAACACTGATTTTTGTCATACTTCACGCTGTAGCGTTGTTGGCTTCTTTCGCTAACCCTAGTCACATACTTTTGTATGCTCCTAGGGATTAGCTCAACTTGCCGCCTAGCTACAACGTGAATTATTTAAAAAATAGAAACGCTCGTCATACTTCATACTGTAGCGTTGTTGGCTTCTTTCGCTAACTCGAATCACATACTTCTGTATGCTCCTAGGGATTAGCTCAATCGCCGCCTAGCTACAATGTGAATTATTTAAAAAATTGAAATGCTCGGCATGTTTGGCGTTGTAACGTAGAGCATCAATGGTAAAAATCATTTAATAATCAAATTGGTGAGAGAACATGAGTTTAAAATGGTCAAATAGCCGCGAAATCGGTGAAGCACTGTACGACGCATTTCCTGATGTTGATCCTAAAACGGTGCGCTTTACTGATATGCACCAGTGGATTTGCGATTTAGAAGAATTTAATGATGACCCGCAAAAATCGAATGAGAAAATCCTAGAAGCCATTTTGTTAGTTTGGCTGGATGAGTTCGAATAAGTAGAGTTTTACCCTAAAAACCGAGTGACTGTCAGAAATAGTGCTCGGTTTTTTATTTTATATCAGCACTATAATGATATCCCTATTGGTATTTATCAGTTAAGGTAATGCTATCTGCCGACAGAATCAATGGGTTTTTACTGTCTGCAAAAATAGACAAAGTGAGAAAAACGATGACAAAACAAATTATGCCAGTAATGATTTCTTGTGAGCCTGCTGCACCTTGTTGGGGTGAAGGCGCATTGTTAAGCTCTAGTGATAAAGGGATGACAATCCACCTGAAACATGCAGGTAAATTATGTGCAGTACAAAGCGCTGGCCGTAAATTAGATGGTCAAGGGATCCGCAATGTTGCTTTGGCTGGCGAAGGATGGGATTTAGAAAAAAGCTGGGCATTTTGGCAAGGTTTTCGTGCGCCAAAAGGGGCGAGAACGATTGAATGGCCAGTATTGCCTGAAGCAGACCGCAAAGAATTAGAAAACCGTATTCGTACCATTGATTGGGTACGTGATGTCATTAACGCACCTGCAGAAGAGTTAGGCCCAGAACAACTCGCACAACGCGCCATTGATTTACTCTGCACTGTGGGCGCACAAGACATTAGCTACCGCATTATTAAAGGCGATGACTTATTAGAACAGGGGTATACTGGTATTCATACGGTCGGTCGCGGTTCAAGTCGTCCACCTGTCTTTTTAGCGTTAGATTACAACCCAGGTGCAAACCCAAATGCCCCTGTTTTTGCTGCGTTAGTCGGCAAAGGTATTACTTTCGATTCAGGTGGTTATAGCATCAAACCATCGTCTTCCATGAATTCAATGAAAGCGGATATGGGCGGTGCTGCAACCTTAGCGGGTTCATTGGCATTGGCGATTTCTCGTGGCTTACAAAAACGCGTCAAAATGTTCCTGTGCATTGCTGACAATATGGTTAGCGGTAATGCATTCAAATTGGGGGATATTATTCGTTACCGTAATGGTAAATCCGTTGAAATTATGAATACGGATGCTGAAGGCCGCCTTGTGTTAGCTGATGGCCTGATTGATGCTAGCAAAGAAAAACCAACGCTGATCATTGATGCTGCAACCTTGACGGGTGCGGCGAAAACCGCCGTGGGCAATGACTACCATTCAGTGTTGAGCTTCGATGATAAATTAGTTGCTGACTTGATGAGCGCTTCAGACACTGAGTTTGAACTGTTCTGGCGTTTACCTTTGGCAGAGTTCCATCGCCAACAATTACCGTCTGGCTTTGCGGATTTGAACAACATCGCGGCACCATCGCACACTGCAGGCGCAAGCACTGCTGCGGCATTTTTATCGCATTTTGTCGAAAATTATCGTCAAAATTGGGTACATATCGACTGCTCCGCGACTTACCGTAAATCTGCAGTTAGCTTATGGGCAGAAGGCGCTACGGGTACAGGTGTAAGAACATTAGCAAACTTATTAATCAGTAAATCAAAGTAGTGAATGTTTGATTAATAACAGGCACGGGAAGGTAACTTTTCGTGCCTATTTTTTATCTAGATGTATTTGCGAGTATAATAAGCTCTTCTTTTTAATAGCAGGGGATTGGCAATGTCGCAGCAATCGAATAATAACAGTTCCACCCAAGAAACTGAGATCCAATTTACTGAGTTAACCGTACCGAAAGGCTCATCACTTAAATTAAGTGTGTTAGAAGAACAGCCGCAGGCTATTGTTGATGCGCTTAGCGAATTTTTTAAACAACACAAAGTCGTGAGACGCGGTTTTATGGTCTCCGCAGTAGAGAGTGATAACACTGAAGAAACGCCAATATTAATGATAGCGTTAGAGTTTACTGCAGGGGCAGAAAATATTGATTCCATTATTCATGAGGCGGGGACACTTGCTTGTGAGTTTTTAGCCGATGACGAATCTATTGATTTTTGTGTGGTAAATGAGAATGAGCAAGGTGTCAGCCACTTTATTACTCAACATATTCAGCCTTTTTATCAGCGTCGCCTTGGTAGCTTCTTACGAGACACAATCCCAGTAAAAAACACCTAATAGTTCCATGTATAGAGTGAGAAAAATGTTTTTCTCACTCATAAAAGGCATATTGCTCATTTATTAAATATATATTCTGCTTACTATTTAAAAAATATTATTTCATTTCACTGTTTTTCTCGCCCATCATTTTTTCCGTTTTGTCTGATAGGTGTTCTAATCACATTCTGTTAAATTATATTGATAATTGAAACAATATCAGCAGCATTTATCTGTGTGTGTTTTTAGCCATTTCCAAGTATATAGTGGGTTTTAACCTCCTGTTAAAACCTTAAAAAAACAGAATAAATTTTAACTAATTAAAGGGCGGGCGGTAATGAAACAACAATCTAGTTGGGCTTCATTGGCGGGTCTAAAAACCAAAAAGCGTTATTTAGCACTTGCGTTGGCATCTGTCGTGGCATTGGCCGGTTGTGATAATACAGAAGAAGCAACCAAAAATGAGCCAAATGTTTCCACGACAGCGCCAGAAAATCAAACTAAAACAGCGCCAGTTGCAGAGCAGAGAAAAGCAGCACCGAAACTTTCCACTGAAGAAATGGTAAAAAAATATGCAGGGAAAGATCTCACCATTTTGGATGCGTCTGAATTGCAGCTTGATGGTGCGAGTGCCATGGTGGTGACATTCTCCGTTCCATTACAAGCAAACCAAGATTTTGGCCAGTACATAAACCTCATTGATGTTAAAACCGGTAAGTTAGATGGCGCTTGGGAACTGTCTGATAACCAAATGGAATTACGTTTTCGTCACCTTCCACCGTCTAAAGAATTAAACCTCACCATTAACCCGGGCATTAAAGCGGTTAATGAGCGTACAATGACCGAAAGTTTTGAGAAAAAACTCACCACGGCGCAAATCATCCCAACAGTTGGTTTTGCAAGTAAAGGCTCTTTATTACCGAGTAAGGTCGCACAGGGTTTACCTGTGATTGCGCTGAATGTTGATAAGGTTGATGTTAATTTCTTCCGTGTGGATGAAAAGCAGCTGCCACAATTTTTAGCGCAGTGGCAGTATCGTAGTAATTATGAGTATTGGTATTCAGAAGAGTTTCTCGACAAAGTGGAGCTGGCTTATACCGGCCGTTTTGATTTAAATCCAGATAAAAATACTCGCCAAACTATTTTACTGCCGTTGAAAGATGTCAAAGAATTACAGCAAGATGGCGTATATTTGGCCATCATGCAAAAAGCAGGCAGCTATAGCTATCAATTCCCTGCAACCGTCTTCACATTAAGTGATATTGGCGTGTCACTACACAGTTACCAAGATCGAGTCGATATTTTCACGCAATCCTTAGCGAAAGGCTCTGCCATTAAAGGCGTTGAGCTACGTATTTTGGATGAAAAAGGTCAGTTAGTGACAAAAGGCACCACAGATGGTGATGGTCACGCTCAATTAGATAAATTAGCGGGTGGAAAATTATTACTGGCAACCCATGAAGGGCAAACCAGTATGATTGATCTCACGCAGCCGGCACTTGATCTGTCTGAATTTGATATTTCAGGGCCAGAAGGCTATGCAAAACAATTTTTCACCTTTGGGCCGCGTGATTTATATCGTCCGGGTGAACTGCTGCTGGTGAATGGCTTACTGCGTGATGGCGATGGTAACCCAGTTAAAACTCAGCCGGTTAAAGTTGATGTATTAAAAACAGATGGGCAAGTGGTTCGTAGTTTCGTGTGGCAGCCGGAAGAAAACCAAAATGGATTATATCAATACCAATTTGAAATTCCTAAAAATGCAGAAACCGGCGGTTGGTCGTTACGTTTTGATTTAGGTGACGGTTCACCACAACGCTATTACAAATTCAATGTTGAAGATTTCATGCCAGAACGCATGGCGCTGGAAATTGTTGGCAGTGATGTTCCTCGTTTAACTGACCAGTCGGTTGATTTTGATATTCAAGGCCGTTATTTATACGGAGCACCTGCAGCAGACAACCAACTGCAAGGCCAAATTGTTTTAAAAGCAGACCGTGAAGCGGTAGCAAAATTACCTGGTTTTGAATTTGGCGCTGTCAATGAAGAGGGCTTACCTCGTAAATTAGATGAGTTTGACTTGACGCTGGACAGCAACGGCGAAACTGTAATTTCAATTCCAAACAGTAATTGGAGCTCAACACGTTCACCAATTTCGGCCGTTTTACAAGCAAGTTTACTCGAAGCTGGCGGACGTCCAGTGACGCGTCGTGCTGAGCAAGCCATTTGGCCTGCGGAAAAACTAGTCGGTATTCGTCCATTATTCGCCAAAAAAGAAATTTACGATTACCGCACAGATCGTTATGTCAAACGCCACAATGTGGATGAAAATTCACTCGCAGAATTTGAATTAGTCATGGCGGATGCGGCGGGTAATAAACTGGCAGCAGAAAACTTAACCGTGCGTTTAGTGTATGAACGCCGTGATTATTATTGGAGTTGGTCTGAAAGTGGTGGTTGGTCTTCAAATTATGACCAAAAAGACCTTGTTATGGCGAATGAAAATATTGCCATCGCCAAAGACGGTACAGCGAAAGTCTCCTTCCCTGTGGATTGGGGGGCATTCCGTTTAGAGGTATTAAACCCAGAGAATCAGCTCGTTTCCAGCGTCCAGTTCTGGGCGGGGTATTCATGGCAAGATAACACAGGGGGAAGCGGCTCAGTTCGTCCTGACCAAGTGAAACTCAGCCTGAATAAGCCTGCATATTTACCGGGTGAAAAAGCCAAAGTTCGCATTGAATCCCCTAAAGCCGGCAAAGGCTATATATTGCTCGAGTCGAGTAATGGCCCACTGTGGTGGGAAGAAATTGATGTACCAGAAAAGGGCTTAGACGTTGAAATCCCAGTCAATAAAGAGTGGGCTCGTCATGATTTATACGTTTCTGCCGTCGTTGTTCGTCCAGGTGATGACTCTAAAGAAGCCACGGTGAAACGTGCGGTGGGTGTGTTGCATTTACCAATTGCAGATGAAAACCGTAAGATTGCGTTGGCCTTAACGACGCCAGACAAAATGCGCCCTAATCAAGACTTAACGGTAAAAATTAAAGCGACAGCGCAAGATGGCAAACCGTTACCTGAAAAAGTGAATGTGCTGTTATCTGCAGTTGATACTGGTGTATTAAATATCACGGATTTCAAAACCCCAGACCCGTATGACGCCTTTTTTGGCCGCAAGCGCTATGGCGTTGATCAGTATGACGTTTATGGTCACTTAATTGAAGGACAAGGTAAGATTGCTAACTTACGCTTTGGTGGTGACAGCGAGGATGCGGCATTAGAGCGTGGTGGTATGAAGCCACTCACTGAAGTGCAAATCATTGCGGAGCAAGCCAAACCTGTCACATTAAATAAAGACGGTGAGGGTGAAATTAGCCTTGCTATCCCTGATTTTAACGGGGAATTACGTGTGATGGCTCAAGCATGGAATGAAAAAGAGTTCGGCCATGCGGATAGCAAAGTGATTGTCGCGGCACCATTAGTGACACAAATGTCGATGCCTCGCTTTATGGCGGGCGGTGATAAGTCTTACTTTGCGCTTGATTTGACTAATATGACGGATAACACACAAAATGTGACTGTTAATTTCAAGGCATCAGGAATGGTGAAACTTGATGGCGTCAGCAGCCGAGAGTTGGAGTTACCAAAAGGCAAACGCACCACCATTAATTTACCTATCAGAGCAGACTACGGCTTCGGTGAAGGCGAAGTTTCGATGACCATTAATGGCGTGAAAATTCAAGGCGAAGCCAATAAAGACTACAGCAATAGTTGGAAAGTGGGTGTTCGTCCGGCACAGCCAGCAGAAACGGTTTCTTTTGCCACTTCCATTGAGCCAGGTACTTCATGGGCACTGCCAACTAACCAAATTGCAGGCCTGCAACCGGATACCATTGAAGGGCAAGTTCTATTAACCAGCCGTCCGCCATTAGATATCTCACGTTATATTCGAGAGTTATTTGCTTATCCATACGGTTGTTTAGAGCAAACTATCAGTGGTTTATACCCTTCATTGTTCTCAACCCAAGCCGAACTGAATAAGTTAGGGATTAAAACGCAAACAGATGCGGACCGCCATAAAGCGATTGAAATTGGTATTCCACATTTGTTAAGTATGCAACGTAATGATGGCGGTTTTTCATTATGGGATAGGAACGGTCGCGAAGAGTATTGGTTAACTGCGTATGCGGCGGATTTCTTGAATAAAGCCAATCAACGTGGCTTTACTGTCCCGCAAGAGGCGATAAGTAACGCCAATACGCGTCTACTGAGCTATTTACAGGATGGTAGTCAAATCAACTACCCGTATACGGAAAACCAAGAGGGCGCTCGTTTTGCTACTCAGGCCTATGCAGGTTTAGTGTTAGCATCACAGCAAAAAGCACCGTTAGGCGCATTACGTCAACTTTATAACCAAAGAAACTCTGCAGCAAGTGGTTTACCTCTGGTTCAGCTTGGAGTTGCATTGAACTTGATGGGTGATAAATCACGTGGTGAGAGTGCAGTGATTGACGGACTGAAAAAACAACGTAACCGCTATAGCTATGTAGGGGATTACGGTTCGGTGATCCGTGATGACGCGATGATTGTTGCGCTATTAAATGAATATAATTTAATGCCAAAATCCCGTGACCAAAAACTTCAAACTTTATCTAATAATTTGACTTCTCAACGTTATTTCTCAACACAAGAGAGCAATGCGTTATATTTAGCAGGTCGTTTCTACTTAAATGAAAGTGAAGCACCGTGGAAAGCTACGATTAATGGCCAAGAACCCCCGATGGTCTCAGATAAACCTGTAAGTGAATTCCTGAGTAAAAATCAATTGGAGACAGGTTATAGCATCGAAAACAGCGGAACGAATACTCTGTATACACGCTTAAATGTGGTGGGTTATCCGCAACATTCACCAAAACCAAGCTCGAATGTATTAGGTATCACTCGTAGCTACTATGATATGAAAGGCAATCGCATTTCATTAGATAGATTAAGAAGCGGTGAAATGGTGGTGGTTAAACTGGAAGTTCAAGCATCCCAAAGTGTGCCGGATGCGTTAGTGGTTGACTTGCTGCCCGCAGGCTTAGAACTGGAAAACCAAAATTTAGCTAACAGTAGCGCTAATTTGAGTGAGTCCGCGCCGAACCTGCAAGAATTAATTGATGACATGCAGCAATCGCAAATACGCCATATGGAATACCGTGATGACCGTTTTGTGGCTGCGGTTGAAGTTCAGCAATACCGCCCAACGACCTTAGTCTACTTAGCGCGAGCGGTGACGCCGGGTGTGTATAGTATTCCGGTACCACAAGTTGAATCAATGTATGTCCCTGACTGGCGTGCGACTGGCTACTCGGATGGCCAATTAGAAATCGTTCGCTAATCACCTTCTAAAGCCCTTATATTGATACTCAGATATAAGGGCTTTTTTAATTTATTTTCGGTACTCCCATCAATGAAAAAATGGTTACGTCGCACAGGCATCACACTGGTTCTGTTGGTCATTATTTTGCCACTGGCTTTTTTAGCTGCTGATAAAATTTGGCCGTTGCCGATTAAGCAAATTGAAATGGCACGGACCGTGGTTGCAGCGGATGGTACACCATTGTGGCGCTTTGCAGACAAAGAAGGAATTTGGCGCTTTCCTGTTACACTCGAAGAGGTTTCTCCTGATTTTATCGAAGCGTTATTAACGTATGAAGACCGCCATTTTTACCGTCACCCGGGGGTAAATCCGTTTTCGTTAGTTAGGGCAGCGGGGCAGTTTGTGAGTTCAGGGCGTATTGTGTCGGGCGGAAGTACCATTTCGATGCAAGTTGCACGGTTAATTGACCCCCATGAAAGAACATTGGGCGGTAAGCTGAAACAGCTTTGGCGTACGGCTCAACTCGAATATCACTATTCGAAAGATGAAATTTTAGAAATGTATTTAAACCGTGCTCCGTATGGCGGAACCATTGAAGGTATTGGCGCAGCTAGCTGGGTATATTTGAATAAGTCACCGGCAAAATTGACGGTGAGTGAAGCGGCTCTCTTTGCTGTTCTACCTCAAGCCCCTAGCCGTTTAAGGCCAGACCGTTATCCACAAAGGGCACAAGCCGCCCGTGATAAAGTATTGGATAGGTTAGAAGAATACCAAGTCTGGAGCTCTGAAAAAGTTGCCGATATTAAACAAGAACAAATTTGGTTAGCACCGAGGAAGAACCCACATTCAGCCCCTTTGCTTGCAAGGCGGGTGACCAAAGATACGCAACAGTCCATCATTGAAACCACTATCGATGCCAGTTTGCAAAGGCAACTGGAAGACATGGCCATGAATTGGAAAAACCAACTACCAAAACAAACATCATTGGGAATTTTGGTGGTTGATCATACAGATATGGCAGTGAAAGCGTATATTGGCTCAATTGATTTTCAGGATGATAGCCGTTTTGGTCATGTGGACATGATTAGTGCTTGGCGCTCTCCAGGCTCAACGTTAAAACCATTCTTATACGCATTAGCTATGGATGACGGGCTCATCCATGCGGAATCGTTATTACAAGATGTTCCACGGCGCTTTAATGATTATCGTCCGGGGAACTTTGACAGTGGTTTTAATGGGCCAGTGAGTGTTAGCGATGCGCTCGTTCGTTCATTGAATTTACCGGTGGTTCAGTTGTTAGATGTGTATGGCAGCAAACGATTTACGGCTCAACTGCGCAATGTTGGGACTGAGCTGCGTTTTCCGTTAGGTAGTGAACCAAACTTGTCGCTGATTTTAGGCGGCACAGCCACACGGATGGAAGATTTAGTTTCTGCCTATAGCGCATTTGCGCGAAAAGGTAATGTGTCACCGTTACGTTTTAAACCAACCGATGAAATTCGCGATAGAGCGTTGATGTCACCGGGAGCTGCATGGATAGTACGCCGTATTATGGGGGGGGAAGCACGCCCTGTTCCTGAGGCTAATTTATCAGGGCAACTCAATTTGGCATGGAAAACGGGAACCAGTTATGGTTATCGCGATGCGTGGGCGATTGGTGTTAATCCACGTTATACCATCGGTGTTTGGGTTGGGCGGCCTGATGCGACACCCGTTGCGGGACAACTAGGCTTTGCAACCGCCATTCCGATTATGAACCAAATTAATGGCATGTTACTGAGCAAAATCTATCAATCCCACGAACCACTACCAAAAGATGTAAAACCTGCCAGTGTGAGCCAAGCGGTGATCTGCTGGCCGGGAGGAACTTCATTACTGAAAGACGATAATAATTGTCGCCAAAGGCGTCTTAGTTGGATCTTGGATAATACCATTCCGCCTACTTTAATGGCGCGAGATCAAGAGTCTCTATTAGGATTAAGACAAAAAATTTGGGTGAATGAAAAAGGGCTCCAAGTCGCGGCAGATTGCCCAAATGCCCAAGAAAAAGAAGTACATTTATGGCCTATTACCGTCGAATCTTGGTTGCCATCAAGTGAAAAACGTGAGAACCGTTTACCCAAAGCGGATTTATCGTGTCCACCGATGAAGCTAGAAATGCCGCCATTATTGATTTCTGGTATCCGTGATGGGGAGGTTTTACAGCGTCTACCTGGGAAAACCAGCTTAGATTTACGTTTAGTCACGCAGGGTGGGCAAGGGCAGAAATGGTGGTTTTTAAACGGAGAACAAGTGAATACAACTGAGCAAAACGGTTCTATTTTGCTGACACTCGATAAAAGTGGAAACTACCAAATTTCGGTATTAGATTTAAGCGGCCAAGTGACGGCAATGAGCTTTAGAGTGAAGTAATAGATGAAAAACGTGACTTACCCGAAAAAATAGTGTTTTTTGCTATAAAAAGTTTAACAAAATGTTGTTGTGACTGTAGGAAATTGTAATCAGAGCCCCTATAATCATCGCCTTATTTTTCTTTTTCCTAGATATGGTTGCTTTTGAAGTCTAAAGGCCTAACAATAGAATTAGAAATAATATAAAAAACTACAACATGCCTATTTTAAGTTCTTGCATCCTAAGTTACAGGGAAGAATAAAGAATAAAGGCCTAATGAATCGCTAAGAGGTTATTTATGACTGTTCAACGTACATTTTCTATTATTAAACCAAACGCTGTGAAGAAAAACGTTATTGGTGCAATCTACAACCGTTTTGAAAGCGCGGGTTTCACAATCATCGCTGCTAAAATGATGCATTTGACTCGTGAGCAAGCTGAAGGCTTCTACGCTGAACACAAAGGCCGTCCTTTCTTTGAAGGTCTGGTTGAATTCATGACTTCAGGCCCTATCATGCTGCAAGTGTTAGAAGGTGAAAATGCAATCCAACGTCATCGTGACCTGATGGGCGCAACTAACCCAGATAACGCATTAGCGGGTACTTTACGCGCAGACTACGCAGACAGTTTCACTGAAAACGCAACTCACGGTTCAGACTCTGAAGAATCTGCTGCACGTGAAATCGCGTATTTCTTCACTGCTGATGAAATCTGCCCACGCTAAGACTTCTTTAACTAATGCATTAGCATTATTGTTATAAAGTTTGTACAATGCGACGCCCTGCTATGATTAGCGGGGCGATTATATTTTTAAGACCGCAAAAATTACGTCGTGCTATACTCACCACTAGCACTGCCGAAAGTGTAACAACGAGGCAATACACCATGTCTGATATGACGACAGATGCACAATGTGCAACTTCTTCCGCTATTTCTGTCACACCAGAAAAAACGAACCAAAAAACCAATTTACTTGATTTAAACCGCAAGCAAATGCGCGAGTTCTTTGCTCAAATGGGTGAAAAACCGTTCCGCGCGGATCAGGTCATGAAATGGATTTATCATTATTGCTATGATGATTTTGACCAAATGACCGATATTAATAAAGTCCTTAGAGCAAAACTGAAAGAAGTCGCGGAAATCCGTGCACCGGAAGTCGCTGATGAACAGCGTTCATCAGATGGCACCATTAAGTGGGCAATCAAAGTGGGTGACCAACTGGTTGAAACGGTGTATATCCCAGAAGCAGACCGTGCAACATTGTGCGTTTCTTCACAAGTGGGTTGCGCATTGGAATGTAAATTCTGCTCTACGGCGCAACAAGGCTTCAACCGTAACTTACGTGTTTCAGAAATTATTGGTCAAGTTTGGCGAGCTGCCAAAATTATTGGTTCACTGAAATCCAGTGGACGTCGTCCAATTACCAACGTTGTGATGATGGGAATGGGCGAACCATTGCTGAATTTGAATAATGTCGTCCCTGCGATGGAAATTATGTTAGATGACTTCGGCTTTGGTCTATCTAAGCGCCGTGTCACGATTTCCACTTCAGGTGTTGTGCCTGCACTGGATAAGCTAGGGGATATGATTGATGTTGCGTTAGCGATTTCATTGCATGCGCCAACAGATGATATCCGTGACGATATCGTTCCAATTAATAAAAAATACAATATTGAAACCTTCCTCAACAGTGTAAATCGTTATTTAACGAAATCGAATGCTAATGCAGGGCGAGTAACTGTTGAGTATGTGATGTTAGATCACGTGAACGACAGTGTTGAGCAAGCACATCAATTAGCGGAATGTTTAAAAAATACACCGAGCAAAATTAACTTAATTCCATGGAACCCGTTCCCAGGGGCGCCATACGGTAGAAGTTCGAACAGTCGTATTGACCGTTTTTGTAAAGTATTGATGGGATATGGTTTTACCACGATAGTGCGCAAAACACGCGGTGATGATATTGATGCTGCCTGTGGGCAACTTGCTGGTGACGTGATCGACAGAACAAAACGAACGTTGAAAAAACGCTTAGCAGGGGAACCTATCAAGGTAAAAACAGTCTGATTTATAAATAGGCTTGAATCAGTGAATTAGGTGATGATTTAGGGCGTTTTAGAGTTAGGCAAAACGCCTTTGTTCACCTACAATAGTTGAAGCAATAAGAAAAATTTAATTGTTGTTTCAACATGATGATAAATTATTGACGAATAAAGCTGCTCAATGTTTGCTTTATATCTTTTAAACTTGGAAATAGTGTTGCCAGCAAATGACTATCGAAAATAATACCGAACAAGCTACGACCACAGTAGGACAATTATTGACGCAAGCACGTGAGCGCATGGGGCTAACCCAAGATGTTGTTGCAGAACGATTGTGCCTTAAAATCAGTACGGTAAAAGAGATAGAACAAGATATTGCTCCCGCTGGCGTGGAACCAACATTTTTACGAGGCTATATTCGTCTTTACGCTCGTATGGTAGGTATACCCGAAAGCGAATTAAAAACGTATATGAAAACGGAAGAAACCGTTACGTTAGCCAAAGTTTCTCCTATGCAAAGTTATTCTTTGGGGAAAAAACGCAAAAAGCGCGAAGGTTGGTTAATGAAGCTGACTTGGTTGATTGTGATTGTTCTTATCGCAATGGTTGGCATATGGTGGTGGCAGGATCATAACGCTCAAAAAAATGAGCTAGTTTCAATGGCAAATCAAAATGATTTGATTTTGTCCCAGCAAGATAATAACACCACACCGGTTGAATTACTGACATCAACAGAGGTCGTCTCAACTGACACGGCGCCTGTTGTACCGGAAAATACTCTTGAATTACAAACTCAAGAGCCCGTATTAGCGACTGACTCTGCTGCCGAGCCTGTCAAAACAATTCCATTACCTAATGCACCGCAATCTTCAGTTGCATTAGACAGAACACAAAATACAGAAACGGCTGAACCTGTTGCTGCAAGCAGCCAAGCCCTAGTATTGAATTTTACTGGCCAGTGCTGGTTAGAAATTCGTGATGCGAATAATAAAATCTTATTTAGTGGCACCAAAAATAATGGTGATAAGTTGGAACTTGATGGGCCGCAACCTTATCGCCTGAATATTGGTGCACCAGCGAATGTCACTGTACAGTTTCAAGGCAATACTGTTGATTTAAGCCGCTTCATTAAAGCGAAACGTCCAGCAAAATTGAAGTTACCTGAAGCCTAAAAACAGACAGGTAAAAAGAAGCAAACTATATCCGAAAACATCTTTTTTGATAGGCTATAGTTTGCTTTCTTGTGTATAGTTGAGCGTATAAAAATAATCGTTAAAACTATATCGCGGTAACAAAGAATATCACGGTAATAAAGAGTACCACGGTAACAAAGAGCACATGGACGTTCGGAGAATTAAACCAAAATGCATAATGAATCACCGATAAAAAGACGTAAATCCACCCGTATTAATGTAGGTAGCGTACCCGTAGGCGATGGCGCTCCTATCGCTGTCCAGTCAATGACTAATACCCGTACAACTGATGTCGAAGCCACAGTTCGCCAAATAAAATCCCTTGAGCGTGTGGGTGTTGATATTGTGCGTGTTTCTGTTCCTACCATGGATGCCGCTGAAGCATTTAAATTGATTAAACAGCAAGTTAGCGTTCCATTGGTGGCGGATATCCATTTTGACTATCGTATTGCATTAAAAGTGGCAGAATACGGCGTTGATTGCTTGCGTATTAACCCAGGTAATATTGGTAGCGAAGAACGAATTCGCCAAGTTGTTGATTGCGCACGCCACTACAATATTCCAATTCGTATTGGGGTTAATGGTGGCTCCCTTGAAAAAGATATTCAAGAGAAGTACGGCGAGCCAACACCTGAAGCATTGGTTGAGTCGGCAATGCGTCATGTGGACATCCTGGATAGGCTTAATTTTGATCAGTTTAAGGTTAGTGTAAAAGCATCAGATGTATTTCTT
Source organism: Providencia sp. PROV116 (assembly GCF_028482485.1). Lineage (NCBI taxonomy): Bacteria > Pseudomonadati > Pseudomonadota > Gammaproteobacteria > Enterobacterales > Morganellaceae > Providencia > Providencia sp. PROV116. The sequence goes on from NZ_JAMPQO010000024.1 coordinate 122,480, forward strand.
GCTGTCGGCTCTTACCGTTTATTAGCGAATAAAATCGATCAACCACTGCATTTAGGGATTACCGAAGCCGGTGGTGCCCGTGCAGGTTCAGTAAAATCTGCAATTGGCTTAGGAATGCTATTGTCTGAAGGTATCGGTGACACCTTGCGTATTTCTTTAGCTGCTGACCCTGTTGAAGAAGTTAAAGTGGGTTTTGATATCTTAAAATCACTGCGAATTCGTTCACGTGGTATTAATTTTATTGCTTGCCCAACTTGTTCACGGCAAGAGTTTGATGTGATTGGTACCGTGAATGAATTAGAACAGCGTTTAGAAGATATCATTACACCAATGGATGTATCGATTATTGGCTGTGTGGTTAATGGCCCCGGTGAAGCGGAAGTTTCTACGCTAGGCGTTGCAGGGGCAAAAACCAAGAGCGGTTTTTATGAAGACGGTAAACGACAAAAAGAGCGTTTTGATAATGACAACATTATCGACCAGTTAGAGGCTAAAATTCGAGCCAAAGCGGCGATGATGGATGAAAGCAAGCGGATTGAAGTCAACTTAAAAGACTAATTTTGTGTATTCTACTGCTAAGCGGCTCACCGAGTCGTTTGGCATGTTTAGAACAAACACTCTATCAATCATCCGCATTTTTTTCTAAAATCGGTCGCTCACCGTACAAATTGACAGATAAATCCCGATTAGTATCAGTAATTGGTGTTTGTTGATTGAACCAGATGATATTTCGCTCTTATAATCAAACTTATGTAATTCTGAAAATAGAGAAATAAAGTGGGAAAAAATATCCAAGCCATTCGCGGTATGAATGATTACTTACCAGCTGACACGCGTGTATGGCAGAAAATCGAAGCAACATTGAAAAATATTTTACAGGGTTATGGTTTTAGTGAAATTCGTACCCCGATTGTAGAGCAGACCCCGCTATTTCGCAGAGCGATTGGTGAAGTGACGGATGTCGTTGAAAAAGAAATGTACACTTTCAATGACCGTAACGATGAGAGTCTGACATTACGCCCTGAAAATACCGCAGGTTGTGTCCGTGCAGGTATTGAGCATGGTTTGCTGTACAATCAGGAACAGCGTTTGTGGTATTTAGGACCTATGTTCCGTTATGAGCGCCCACAAAAAGGCCGTTATCGTCAATTTCACCAGTTAGGGGCTGAAGTTTTTGGTCTTGCGGGTCCTGATATCGATGCTGAAGTCATCTTAATGACGGCACGCTGGTGGAAAGCGTTAGGCATTAGTGAGCATGTGACTTTAGAGCTGAACTCGATTGGCTCATTAGAAGCGCGTGCCAATTACCGTGAGGCTTTAGTTGCTTTCTTAGAACAGCATAAAGACAAGCTGGATGAAGATTGTAAGCGTCGCATGTATACAAATCCTCTACGTGTTTTGGATTCTAAAAATCAAGAAATTCAGGCTTTATTGAATGATGCACCTGAACTGTTTGATTACCTTGATGTCGAATCACGTGAGCACTTTGATGGCTTATGTAAGTTATTAGAAGCAGCAGGGGTTAAATACCGCGTTAATCAACGCTTAGTTCGTGGTCTTGACTACTACAACCGAACCGTTTTTGAATGGGTAACAACGGCACTGGGCTCACAAGGCACAGTTTGCGCGGGCGGTCGATATGACGGCTTAGTTGAACAATTAGGCGGTCGTGCAACACCTGCGGTTGGTTTTGCCATGGGTATGGAACGGATGGTGTTATTAGTCCAAGAAGTGAACCCAGAATTTACAGCGGATGCTTCAGTTGCTGATGTTTATCTTGCTTCTTTTGGCGAAGATAGCCAACAAGCAGCGATATTAGTAGCCGAAAAAGTACGTGATGCACTACCAACACTACGGTTAATGACTAACCACGGTGGTGGTAACTTCAAGAAACAGTTAGCAAGAGCGGACAAACAAGGCGCTAAAATTGCACTGATCTTGGGGGAAGATGAAATTAAAAATAGCCAAGTCACATTGAAAGATTTACGCACAGGCGTACAAGAAACTATTTCGCAGCAACTTATGGCGTCACGCATCGCCGAGTTATTAGGTTAAGGAGAGACAAGTGGAAGTCTATACAAACGAAAATGATCAAGTCGATGCGATTAAACGCTTTTTTGCGAATAATGGCGTGGCATTAGTTGTTGGCCTTGTAATTGGCGTTGGTGGTGTGTTTGGTTGGAACTACTGGCAGTCTCATAAAACGAATGTACTGCAGGAAAGCGCTCAAAAGTTTGAAGCAGTAAATAGCCAATTACGTTCAGGCTCAGAGCAAGGCATTGTTGCAGCGCAAAAATTCGCGGCTGAAACCGACGATGTATACAGTGCGATGATGGGCTTAGAGCTTGCACAAATCGCGGTGGATAAAGGCGATTTAGCTAATGCACAAACTGCATTGACCAATGCACTAGCCAAGGCAAAAACCGTGGATATGCAAGATTTAATTAACTTGCGTTTAGCTCGAGTCCAATTAGCCCAAGGTGATGCTGATGGCGCGATAGCGTCAGTTGCAAATATTAAAAGTAAATCATGGCAAGCAACGGCACAGGATGTCCGTGGTGATGCTTTACTCCATAAGGGCGATAAAGCTGGTGCAAAAGCCGCTTATGCTCAGGGGTTAGAAAGTGAAGGCTCTCAATCTATTAGAGGTATTTTGACTCTGAAGTTGAACAACGTATCTAATTCATAAGAAGAAAGGAAACGACAAACATGCAGTTGCGCAAAACACTTTTAGTTGGCCTAGTCGCTTCAGCTTTACTTGCCGGTTGTTCCAGCGAAACTGATTCTATTATCATGGCGCCACTTCCACAGGTTGAAAATCAATTCACCCCATCAATTGTTTGGGATAAATCGGTTGGAAATGGTGTTGAACAATTTTATTCTGAATTATCACCTGTTTGGGATGGTTCAGCGGTTTATGCAGCAGACCGCAAAGGTTTAGTTAAAGCCTTTGAACTCGATAGTGGCAAAGAACTGTGGTCAGTCGATTTATCTAAACGCACGGGTTTTCTTTCTGCTAACTTATCGGCATTGCTATCAGGTGGTTTAACCGTTGATGGTGATAAAATTTTTGTGGGTACTGAGCGCGGAACCGTTATTGCTCTGAACAAAGAAGATGGCCAAGTTGCTTGGGATGTCGAAGTTGCAGGCGAAGCCCTTTCTAAACCTGTTGTGAGTAACGACTTTGTTATTATTCACACCAGTAATGGTCAACTACAAGCTTTAGATGTCAATAGTGGTGAAATCAAGTGGACCGTTAATATGGATACCCCGTCGTTGTCATTACGTGGTGAATCTGCTCCTGCGGTTGCTTTTGGTGCTGCGATTGTCGGTGGGGATAATGGCCGTGTCAGTGCGGTGCTATTGTCTCAAGGTCAGTTAATTTGGCAACAACGTATTTCTCAAGTGACAAGTTCGACAGAAATCGGTCGCTTAAATGATGTCGATATGACACCAATTATTGATGACGGTAAAGTGTATGCGATTGTCTATAATGGTACTTTAGCCGCACTGGATATGCGTTCAGGTCAAATTCTGTGGAAACGCGAGCTTGGCTCAATCAATGACATGGTGATGTCAGGTGAAAACCTGTATCTTGTCGACCAGAATGATCGCGTGTTATCTGTTCGTAAAAGCGATGGTGTAACGCTGTGGACACAGGAAGAACTGCTAAACCGCGGGCTATCTGCGCCAGAAATGTATAATGGCTATCTTGTGGTCGGTGATAAAGAAGGTTATCTGCATTGGTTAGATATGAGTACGGGCGGGTTTGTAGCACAAAACAAATTAAACAGCTCCGGTATCCACAGTCGTCCAGTGGTTGCAAGTGATAAGCTAATGGTTCAGACAAAAAACGGAACAGTTTACCTGTTAACACGTTAATTTTCTGACAAACCGCCAATTTATCGATAAAATCAACGGTTCCTGAAGATAGGAGCCGTTTCGTTTTTTTGTTTTCTGAGTTAAAGCCTCAGAATTCCTTTAGTTAATAAAAGTTGTGAGGCATCTAAAAATGATACCCGTCGTAGCGCTGGTAGGGCGTCCAAACGTAGGAAAATCCACGTTATTTAACCGTTTAACCCGTACCCGTGACGCATTAGTAGCGGACTTTCCCGGTCTGACTCGTGATCGTAAATATGGTCGTGCTGAAGTTGAAGGGCACGAGTTCATTATTATTGACACGGGTGGTATCGATGGGACTGAGGAAGGCGTAGAAACACACATGGCCGCACAGTCCTTGCAAGCAATTGAAGAGGCAGACATTGTTCTGTTTATGGTTGATGCAAGAGCTGGGTTAATGCCCGCTGATGAAGGCATTGCCAAACACCTTCGTAGTCGCAAGAAAAAAACCTATTTAGTCGCGAACAAAACCGATGGAATTGATGTAACTACGGCAATCGGAGATTTTTACTCGCTTGGCCTAGGCGAAATTCATCCGATCGCGGCATCACATGGTCGCGGTGTTACTCAGTTAATTGAACAGTCGTTGAAACCTTTTGTGGAAGAAGACGAGGAAGAAGTTGAGTTGACCGAGGAAGAAGAAAATGCGGCATATTGGGCTGAGTTAGAAGCTCAAGGTGAGCTTGATGAAGACGAAGAAGATGACTTTGACCCAACAACATTACCGATTAAATTAGCTATCGTTGGCCGTCCGAATGTCGGTAAATCGACATTAACCAACCGTATTTTAGGTGAAGAACGTGTTGTGGTGTTTGATATGCCAGGAACCACACGTGACAGCATTTACATCCCAATGGAACGCGATGAGCGTGAGTATATTTTAATCGATACCGCTGGTGTGCGTAAGCGTGGAAAAGTTACAGAAACAGTGGAAAAATTCTCTGTTATCAAAACATTGCAAGCGATTGAAGACGCGAACGTCGTACTCTTAGTTATCGATGCACGCGAAGGTATTTCAGACCAAGATTTATCTTTACTTGGCTTTATCCTCAATGCGGGGCGCTCATTGGTGATTGCAGTCAATAAATGGGATGGTATGAAGCCAGAAGACCGCGAGCACGTAAAAGATATGCTTGAGTTGCGTCTTGGTTTTGTTGATTTCGCGCGTATTCACTTTATTTCTGCACTACATGGTAGTGGAGTGGGTAATTTATTTGAATCAGTGCAAGAAGCTTATGAGTCTGCAACTCGTCGTGTAGGTACTGCATTATTAACTCGTATCATGAAGATGGCAGAAGATGAGCACCAACCGCCACTTATTCGTGGTCGTCGTGTTAAAATGAAGTATGCCCATGCTGGGGGACACAATCCACCAATTGTGGTGATCCACGGCAACCAGGTCTCTGATTTGCCAGACAGCTACAAACGTTATTTGATGAACTACTTCCGTCGTTCATTACAAGTGATGGGCACACCAATTCGAATTCTGTTTAAAGAGGGAGAAAACCCTTATGCAGATAAGAAAAATAAGTTAACGCCAACCCAGTTGCGTAAGCGTAAGCGTTTGATGCAACACTTGAAAAAACGCTAATCAATAAGGTGCTAATGAAGGTTTAATTAACCCTATGAATGCATAAAAGCCGTAACAAAATTATTATGTTACGGCTTTTTGATATTACCTGGGTTAATACTTTAAGAATGAATATCATCCTTACGTTACCAACATGTATCATGATGGATGTAGGGTAAGAATTAAAGATTGAGGAAAATTATGGACACTCGTTCTTCTACACGTTTAAACAAATATATTAGTGAAAGTGGTATTTGCTCAAGACGTGAAGCTGACCGTTATATTGAACAAGGTAATGTATTTATTAATGGTAAGCGTGCAGGAATTGGCGACCAAGTTTTCTCTGGTGACGTAGTAAAAGTTAATGGGCAATTAATCGAACCGCGTAATGAAGAAGATTTAGTGTTAATCGCACTCAATAAACCAGTCGGTATTGTCAGTACGACAGAGAGTGGTGAAAAAGATAATATTGTTGATTATGTTAACCACAGCACCCGAATTTTTCCAATTGGCCGCTTAGATAAAGACTCTCAAGGGCTAATTTTTCTCACTAATCATGGGGATTTGGTGAATAAAATTTTACGGGCAGGTAATTCTCATGAGAAAGAGTATTTAGTTACCGTCAATAAACCCGTAACAGATGATTTTATTCGTGGAATGGGGGCTGGAGTACCCATTCTTGGAACAATGACGAAAAAATGTAAGGTTAAGAAAGAGGCTCCTTTTGTTTTTAGAATTACGCTTGTGCAGGGACTAAACCGTCAAATTCGTCGTATGTGTGAGCATTTTGGCTTTGAGGTCACCAAACTTGAACGCGTTCGCATCATGAATGTTAAATTGACAGGCATTCCTGTCGGGGAGTGGCGTGATTTAACCGATGATGAATTGATTGAATTATTTGATATGATGGAAAAATCTGAATCAGACGTAAAATCGAAAAAGCCACAGAAGTCAGCCTCTGCGAATAAAAGTAATACAAAGCAGACTTCGCCAAGTAAACCCAAAGTAAAACCAGAAAACCCGACACGCAAAAAGTTTACACAACCAGGCAGAAAAAAGAAAAAACGTTAACGTGCAGGTTTGATTAATAAGGCTGAATGAAAGAGCCGCTTCAAGCTCTTTAGTATCGGCCTTCATGTTTTAAGAAAAATTAATCCCAAAAATAGTTTAATGCCATTTAGCGATATATATTATTGTGAATCAAATTCAATCCCAACATCTAACCAGCTTTGTCGTGTTTTTTGTGCGATAGTACCATCAAACAGTTTGTTAGCCGCTCGGATCGTTGCATTAGCAAATTCGATGAAGTTGGCTCTCTTTGTCACATTATTGTCAGACACGGCTTCAAGCCAAATTTTACCGGCGATGTCCCATGTATAACCTCCAAGACTCTTAGCTAATAGGTAAAAGGCTCTATTTGGGATACCTGAATTAATATGTACGCCGCCATTGTCAATAAAAATAGGTAAATCCTGATATTGAGACATATGACCAACTTGCGGATCTCTATCATCGTCAGAAAGATAATATGCATCCCCAGGATTTATCATAGAACGTAGTGCCGGCGCATTTATTTGGTCAATAAATAAATTTTCGCCTAGTAGCCAATTAGAAGTATCGGCTGTTTCATTATTTAAATATTGTTTCACCATAATCCCAAGTACATCTGCGACAGACTCATTGAGCGCACCAGATTGGCAAGTATATCTAAAATCAGCTTTTGAACTAATAAAGCCGTGAGCCAGTTCGTGAGCGATTATATCGATGTCATTATAGAATGGGCCAAAAACGATTCCATCCCCGTCACCAAAGAAAATAGCTTGAGAATTCCAAAATGCATTAGCGTAGTTTGTTCCATAATGGATAACCGCATTAATATCAGCAGAACAGCCAAAAATTTGGTCAATATTTAATTTTTCCTTAAAAAAGGTACGGATAATGCCAATTGAATTAAATACTTGCCCCGCTGGTTCTGATGGCGCATGAGTATCTTCTTCGCGCATAATCACCGCGTAGTCATCATGTGGCATATGGCTATCAGGTGAAAGTCCTGAACGTTCACAAATTGGCAGGTCGGAATGCCAGTGGTTTTTATGTGGGACAGGGCGTTGAGCATCGCGAATAAAGCGATTATAGCGCTTTCCTATCATATCTATAGGGCAAGCTGAAAGATTATTGCGGTGGAGTAATGCATCTTCATGTGAATAGGTTCGGCTCATAATATCATTGATATGCGTGAGCGTTGATTTTAAGTCTGTGTGGCCTGATTTAGTGACTAAACTTGCTAATAAACAAGGTGATAATAATGAACGGCCTAAAATTTGATTCATATTACAACTCCATTCAGTTGGGTGAAATGGAATCATAATCTGTCGTGATTGACTTGTAACTACTTGATATTTAAGATTTATAATCAACAATTATTATTTTATGTTAGAAAGGTAGAACGGTTATTTTTCTACCTTAATTTATAAACCAGTGTTATCAATTATGGCGAAACCCACTCTTTATTTAAGACTAAAAATTCAGTATAGAGGGCAGCTTCTGGGCTATTAGGTTCTGGATGATAGTCGTATTCCCAGCGAACAAGCGGTGGCATTGACATTAAAATTGACTCTGTGCGGCCTCCGCTTTGTAAGCCAAATAATGTACCTCTATCCCATACTAAGTTAAATTCTACGTAGCGACCACGACGATATAATTGGAATTGACGTTCTCTTTCACCCCATGAATGAGCTCGGCGTTTTTCAATAATCGGGACATAGGCATCTAAAAAACCATTACCCACGGCTTGAGTGAAGCTAAAACAAGACTCAAAACCACCTTGGTTAAGGTCATCATAAAATAGCCCACCAACACCTCGAGGTTCATTTCTATGTTTCAGGAAAAAGTATTCATCGCACCAATTTTTATATTTAGGATATACATCAGCCCCATAAGGGCGACATAGATCACGAGCAACGGTATGCCAGTGGATGACATCTTCATGAAAACCATAGAAAGGGGTTAAATCAAAACCGCCACCAAACCACCAAACGGGCTCACAACCTTCTTTTTCAGCGATAAAGAAACGAACATTAGCATGGGTAGTTGGAATGTAAGGATTCAGAGGGTGAATAACAAGAGAGACGCCCATTGCTTGGTAGCTACGGCCAGTAAGCTCGGGCCGATGTGCAGAGGCTGATGCTGGCAACTTTTCTCCTTTAATATGTGAGAAGTTAACCCCAGCTTGTTCAAATAATGCGCCTTTCGTTAGTATTCGGCTACGACCGCCACCACCTTCAGCTCGCTCCCATGTTTGTTCTAGAAAAGTTTCCTTACCATCTAGCTCAGTAATTTTTTGGCAAATAGTCTCTTGCAAGTTCTGCAAATAGGCTTTTACGCGATCAATATCTGGGTAATTCATTGTTTTATAATAGAACCATAGCAAAAAAATAATGGTTAAAGTATACCCTTTTGCTCGAAGAAAGGCATATTGAATATTGATTGTGTTGCAAAAGCAGAGATAATGGCAGAAAGATTAGCTTAAGTAGGCAAATGAGATGGAAATACGAGTCTTTCGGCAAAGTGATTATGAAGACGTCCTGACCTTATGGGAGCGTTGTGCTCTCAATGAATTTTCAGGTGATCCTGAACTCGATATTGAACGCAAATTACAGTGTGGGGCCGACTTATTTTTAGTGGCTGAAGTTGCCGGTGAAGTTGTCGGTACTATTATGGGGGGCTACGATGGCATTCGTGGTACCGCTGTTTATCTTGCTGTTCACCCTGAATATCGCGGTCGTGGTATTGCTAATGCATTAGTGAGTCGACTAGAAAAAAAACTGATAGCCAGAGGCTGCGGAAGAATAGAGTTATTAGTGAGTGAAGAGTCTGATGCGGCTATTTGTATGTTTGAAAAAATGTTGTATGAAGAAGAACAACCTGAACGTTTGATTTATTCGAAAAAATTAACGCACGAAACGGATTTTTAAGTTAATTGACTATTTATTTAACTTTCTATGGGAATGTTTTAGTAAATAGATTGTCACAATATGCATTATGCGACTCATAAAAGAGGATGATATGTCCCAACATGCAAAGTTGAACAGTAATAATGGATTATCGCCGTTGTTGAAGGTTTCTCTACTCTGTGGAGCCGCCTTGTTATCAGGGTGTGCGGGTGTGAAGGTTTTTTCGCCATCGACTTGGTTTAGTGGCCCTCTGGTAGTTTCTAGCTCAGGGCTTGGCCAAGTGACCAGTTTTACACCAATGCAAGCGGATATCATTAAGAAACAGCTTAATGACCGTTATACACTACGCAGCGGTATGCAAATGGAAAGTGGGGATGTGGTCACAGTTTTCCAAGGTATGGATGACAATGAAGTAAAATTAGAAATAGTGGGCCCTGAGCACGGTTATGTCTCACGTATTACGGTGAGTGATCCAAATATCGTCACCGAATGGGGGCCTACAATTGGTACTGAATTTAGCGAAATTTACCAAAAAGCCTTCGGTATTTGCGGCTTAGGTGAACGAGTCAATGACGTTCCGACTATTGAATGTAATTCACCGCAATCAAATAAAGTGGTCTACCGTTTTACAGGTAAATGGCAAGGGCCAGAAGATTTAATGCCTCCAGATGATGACCTAAAAACATGGCAAATCTCACAAATTATTTGGCATAAATAGTTTTATTTCGTTAATGATATCGCCGGGCCTATTCAGACTGGCGATATCTTCCCATTAATACTTCTTTTTCGTTGTTTTCAAAGAAATTTCCCCTTTCTTAAATTTTCTTTCTTATAATAGGCCTGAAACCTATATTCCCTTGCGTTAAAACAAGGTGAACATCATGGCGATAAGATAGGATATTAATATCGTTTTATATAAGAAATAGGTTATATAACATATTCATTTTACGAGGTTTACCGTATGTCTCATTCTCAAAGTGGTATTTTGAAAGAACATAGCCGTTTTGGTATTTTTATTGAAGCGCAAGTGCAAGAGGGATCTCTGGATGAAATTAAGTCTGGATGTAAAAGCTTTGTCGAGGCTTTAACTAAATTACAAGCCCAATACCCAGATGACCGCCTCGGCGCGGTTATCGCGTTTGGCTCTGACATCTGGAAACAGCTCGGTAAGGCAAATAGTGCCCCTGAATTGAAACCATTTCGCACGCTAGGTAAAGGACTCGCTCCAGCCACTCAACGGGATATGTTTATTCATATTCAATCACTGCGCCACGATATTAACTTTTCATTAGCACAGGCGGCTTTAAAAGCATTTGGTAAATCTGTCTCTGTGGTTGAAGAAATTCATGGTTTCCGTTGGGTAGATGATAGAGATTTAAGTGGTTTTATTGATGGAACCGAAAATCCGCAAGGGGAAGAAATTGCGGAGGTCACATTAATCGAAGACGGTGAAGATAAAGGCGGAAGCTATGTTTTAGTCCAACGCTATGAACACGATTTAAGAAAATGGGATCGTTTTTCGGAACATGAACAAGAAAAAATGATTGGTCGGACGAAAAAAGACAGTATTGAGCTGGACGAAGATGCTCGTAATGTTACCTCTCATGTTTCCCGTGTGGTTATTGAAGAAGAAGGTGAAGAGCTTGAAGTCATGCGTCACAGCTTGCCATATGGAACAGCAAGCGGTAAGCACGGCTTATTCTTTGTGGCTTATTGTGCAAGATTACACAATATCGAACAGCAATTATTAAGTATGTTTGGTGAAAAAGACGGCAAATACGATGATTTGTTGCGAATGACGAAAGCGGTATCGGGCAGTTATTACTATGCTCCGTCGATTGAGACATTGACGTCTCTGTAGCGTTACTCGTCATTCTTTGCGTTACAGCGTTGTTGGCTACGTAAGATTACCCTAGTCACATACTATTGTATGCTCCTAGGGCTAATCTTCCTTGCCGCCTAGCTGTAACACAAATTATTTAGAGTAACTGTTTATACTTAGCAATTTAAACATAATGATTTGTATTTATTCTATTATTATTAGCCCGTTATCATTAATGCCTACTTACTACCTAGTAATGATTTAACTTATAGAATGCCCCTCCATTGAGTAATATTCATATCACTAACTAATTAAAAAATCAGTTAATTTTCCTGCTTATGACGTTCATTTCTTTGTTATTCTAATTTGATATATAAAAAGGTGATTGATAGCTACACAGTTATAACCAAAACATATACAGTGGTTCCAATGTTAGCCATTTGGGTTTAGTTACGAACAGGTGTGGAATGAAAAAATCATTTTTGAAAAAAACGGCATTCGCGAGTTTGGCAACAGTCTCATTACTCGGCAGCTCGCCACTAATTGCAGCTGAACTGCTTAACAGTTCTTATGATATTGCACGTGAACTATTTGTGGCGTTGAACCCATCATTTGAAAAACAGTGGAATGAGGCTCACCCTGACGACAAACTAACGATTAAACAATCACACGCAGGCTCATCAAAGCAAGCCTTAGCGATTTTACAAGGGCTAAAAGCAGATGTGGTGACCTACAACCAAGTCACCGATGTGCAAATTTTGCATGATAAAGGCAATTTGATCCCAGCAGACTGGCAAGCTCGCTTGCCAAATAATAGCTCACCGTATTATTCAACAATGGCGTTTTTAGTTCGTAAAGGAAACCCGAAAGGAATTAAAACGTGGGATGATTTGGTCCGCGAAGATGTCAAATTAATCTTCCCAAATCCAAAGACTTCAGGAAATGGTCGTTATACCTACCTTGCTGCATGGGGGGCTTTTAATCAAGAAAATAAAGGTGATAAAGCGAAAACCCGTGAGCAAATGAAACAGTTTTTGAAAAATGTCGAGGTATTTGATACCGGAGGGCGTGGTGCAACAACGTCATTTATTGAGCGGGAGCTTGGTGACGTCCTGATTAGCTTTGAATCTGAAGTGAATAATATTCGCTCTCAGTATGGTGAATCAGACTATGAAGTTATTGTGCCACCAGTGGATATTTTAGCGGAATTCCCTGTCGCTTGGGTCGACAAGAATGTACAAAAAAATGGGACTGAAGACGTCGCTAAAGCTTACTTAAATTATCTCTATAGCCCACAGGCGCAAGAAATCATCACTCAGTATAATTATCGGGTGAATGATAAAGCGGTAATGAATGCGAATAAGGATAAATTTCCTGAAACTCAGCTGTTTACGGTTGAATCTCAATTTGAGAGCTGGCCAAAAGTGATGGATGTTCATTTCGTCACTGGTGGGGAATTTGACAAATTAATGGCAGAAGGGCGCCGTTAATGAATCGTTCAGGAAAGCGCTTTTTGCCGGGTTTTGGGCTAACGCTAGGTAGCAGTCTGTTCTATACGTGTTTGATTTTGCTATTACCCATGAGTGCATTGGTGATTCAATTATCAGAAATGACATGGCAGCAATACTGGGCCGTCATAAGTTACCCACAAGTGGTTGCTGCGTATAAAGTGACGTTACTGTCAGCGTTAGTCGCAAGTCTGTTTAATGCGGTATTTGGCATGCTATTAGCTTGGATTTTAACGCGTTATCGCTTTCCTGGGCGTTTGTTTTTAGATGGTTTAGTGGATTTACCCTTTGCGTTACCTACCGCTGTGGCAGGGCTAACATTAGCAACCTTGTTTGCAACCTCAGGGTGGTATGGGCAATATCTGCACCAATTTGATATTAAAGTTGTTAATACTTGGCTGGGAATTGCGGTTGCAATGGCTTTTACCAGTATTCCGTTTGTTGTGCGTACGGTTCAACCAGTGTTGGAAGAGCTCGGCCCTGAGTACGAAGAAGCTGCTCAGACCCTAGGTGCAAGCCGTTGGCAAACCTTTCGTCGAGTGGTATTACCGGAGCTTTCACCAGCCTTATTAGCCGGAACGGTTTTATCCTTTACACGTAGTTTAGGCGAGTTTGGCGCCATTATATTTATTGCGGGTAATATTGCGTGGCAAACCGAGGTTGTTTCATTAATGATTTTTAGTCAGTTACAACAATTTGATTATCCGGCCGCCAGTGCTGTCGCCTCAGTTATTTTATCGGTTTCATTGTTACTGTTATTTAGTGTCAATTTAGTACAAAGTCGCTTCGGTAAACGGTTAGGAGGCAAGTAATGGCACAAATTACCCCCATTCATACTGCTAGCCGTACCCAAATAAACTGGGGGAAATGGCTATTAATAGCGATAGGTTTATTGTTTTCACTTTTACTATTAGTTATTCCAATTGTTTGGATATTTATTACAGCTTTTCAAAAAGGGTTAGATTCTGTTTTACTGAATTTGGCAGACCCTGATATGCTACATGCCATTGGTTTAACAGTATTAATTGCTTTAATTACGGTTCCGGTAAATTTAGTCTTTGGTACCATGATGGCGTGGTTAGTGACGCGATTTCAGTTTCCTGGTCGCCAATTATTACTAACCCTAGTTGATATTCCGTTTGCGGTTTCACCTGTTGTTGCGGGTTTGCTGTACTTACTTTTTTATGGCTCAAACAGTTGGTTGGGTGGATGGCTTGAAGGTTTTGACATCCAACTGATGTTTTCATGGCCCGGTATGGCATTGGTGACTATTTTTGTCACTTGCCCATTTGTGGTACGTGAGTTAGTCCCGCTAATGTTAAGTCAGGGTAGCCAAGAAGATGAAGCGGCGGTTTTACTTGGGGCCTCAGGATGGAAGATGTTTTGGCGTGTGACATTACCGAATATCCGCTGGGCATTGTTGTATGGCGTCGTTCTAACAAATGCCCGTGCGATTGGTGAATTTGGTGCAGTTTCGGTGGTTTCAGGGGCTATTCGCGGTGAAACATACACCTTACCGTTGCAAGTTGAATTATTGCATCAGGATTATAATACGGTGGGCGCATTTACGGCCGCAGGGATCCTCGCACTAATGGCAATTGTCACCTTAATACTTAAAAGTGCATTGCAGTGGCATTTGAGTCGCCAGCAATCTGAATCAGGAGTCCATTAATCATGAGTATTGAAATTGAAAAAATCGGTAAATTATTTGGTAAAACCCAAGTACTTAACGATATTTCACTGGATATTGCATCGGGTGAAATGGTTGCCCTATTAGGGCCTTCCGGTTCAGGAAAAACAACCTTATTGCGGATTATTGCAGGGCTTGAGCAACAAAGTCAGGGGCTATTACGTTTTCATGGTCACGATGTCAGTAAAATCCATGCTAAAGATAGGCATGTTGGCTTTGTATTTCAACACTATGCACTATTTCGCCACATGACAGTGTTTGATAATGTAGCCTTTGGTTTAACTGTCTTACCAAGAAAACAGCGCCCATCCGCTCAGGCTATTAAAGATAAAGTAACAAAATTGTTGGAGATGGTTCAACTCGCTCATTTAGCTTCACGTTACCCTGCACAACTTTCAGGGGGGCAAAAACAGCGAGTGGCATTAGCAAGAGCTTTAGCCGTTGATCCACAAATTTTATTATTGGATGAACCTTTTGGCGCGCTCGACGCACAAGTACGTATTGAATTACGCCGTTGGTTACGTCAATTACATGATGAATTAAAATTTACCAGTGTTTTTGTGACTCATGACCAAGAAGAAGCCATGGAAGTTGCAGACAGAGTGGTGGTGATGAGCCAAGGTCATATCGAGCAAGTTGGCACACCAAGTGATATATGGCAGCGCCCAGAAACACGATTTGTCCTTGAATTTATGGGGGAAGTCAACCAAATCTCTGCCCATATCAAAGGTTCAACATTAAATATCGGTGGCTATGACTTTCCACTGAACCATACCAGTGTTCAACAAGGTGAAGTCGACGTATTTTTACGTCCTTGGGATATCTCATTACAAGCTGAAGTGGATGAGCAGCACCGTTTACCTGTAAGGGTCACGGAATCGGGGCCAAGAGGGCATTTTTGGCAATTAACCGTTCAACCGTTAGGTTGGGGGAAAGAGCCGTTGTCAGTGATTTGGCAGTCTGAGAAAACAATACCCACTCGAGGTGAACGTTACTTTTTAGGTAGCCAGCAGGCAAAGATTTATCAAGGTGATCAGGCGTTAATTTTTCCACAACTCGCTGAAAGTGCATGAATATAAAATTCAATAATTTATAACACTAATAAATATATTATTGGTGTTACCTTCTCTATTACTTTCTAGGTATATTCCCGATGATTAGACTTTATATTAAAAATATTAAGTCTAATCTCTCTATGTTTAATTTTCGCATAACCATTTGATATCAAATAATTAATTATTGTATTTTTATGGGAAATATAACTGGCAATTCTATAAACTTATTGTAATATAATATATCAATTAGCTATATCAGAAATGGTAATTAAGATAATCTATTTTTCTAATATTAATGTGAAGAGATTTCAATTTTCACATTTCAATATTGGGGTAATATCTTATCTCTATTCTTTCTTATTTATATATAAAAATTATAAGGATGGTAAAGTGTCGGCTCTGGAACAGTTTATCGGTAATACCCCATTAGTAAAACTTCAGCGTTTAACACAAGGGATTGAAGCTGAAATTTGGGTAAAACTTGAAGGCAATAACCCCGCGGGTTCAGTGAAAGATCGTGCGGCATTTTCAATGATTAATGAAGCGCAATTACGGGGTGAAATTAAGCCAGGCGATACGCTAATTGAAGCGACTAGCGGTAATACCGGTATCGCCCTTGCGATGATAGCCGCAGTAAAAGGCTACAAATTAAAATTACTCATGCCAGATAACATGAGTAAAGAGCGACAAGCCTCTATGCAAGCTTATGGTGCAGAACTTATCTTAGTAAGTACGGCTGTCGGTATGGAAGGTGCACGGGATCTTGCTAAAGAAATGGAGCAGCGAGGAGAGGGGAAAGTTTTAGACCAATTTAATAACCCTGATAACCCATTAGCCCATTTTAAAACAACGGGTCCTGAAATTTGGCAGCAAACTCACGGCGCAATTACCCATTTTGTGTCGAGTATGGGAACCACGGGGACCATTACAGGGGTTAGCCGCTATTTAAAATCCCAGTCAGCGGACGTGCACATTGTTGGCTTACAACCTGCTGAAAAAAGCCAAATTCCGGGTATTAGGCGCTGGTCACCGGGTTACTTGCCCGGCATCTTCGATAGCTCATTAGTTGATAGCGTACTGGACATCAACCAGCAAGAAGCCGAAGAAACCATGAGAGCCTTAGCGAAGGTTGAAGGTATCTTTTGTGGTGTGAGCTCAGGTGGAGCGGTTGCCGGTGCTTTAAAAGTGGCTAAAGCGAATCCAGGAGCGGTGATTGTGGCAGTCATTTGTGACCGAGGAGACCGCTATTTATCAACAGGTGTATTTAATGAGTGAGATAATTTAATTGCCACTGGCGTGCAATAAAGTACCCCATCAATGAAAAACCATCAGGCAAGCCTGATGGTTTAAGCTAAATATGGGTAGTTGAGTTATTTCTTAATACGCATGACGACAGTTTCACCCACTGTCACTGAGCCCGTCAGTTTGTTTAGCTCTTTGATTTCGTCCATATTAGAAATGACAACTGGAGTTAGAACCGATTTTGCTTTCTCTTCTAATAGTGCTAAATCAAACTCAATGATTAAATCACCTTTTTTCACTGCTTGACCTTCTTCGGCGATGCGTTTAAAACCCTCACCTTTAAGCTCAACAGTATCAATACCGAAGTGAACAAATAGTTCTATGCCATCATCTGATTCAATAGAAAACGCATGGTTAGTTTCAAAGATTTTACCAATTGTACCGTCTACAGGGGCAACGATTTTGTTACCTGCGGGTTTAATCGCAATACCGTCACCTACAATTTTTTCTGCGAACACAACGTCTGGAACATCTTCAATATTGACAATTTCACCCGATAAAGGCGCGATAATCTCAATACTGCCACTGCTACTTTTGTCTTCCGAAACGAGTGATTTCAGTTTGTCAAACAGACCCATGGACCTTCTCCTAATCGTTTTATATGGGACCGAACTAATGTGCTGTTCTTAGCATAACGTTTTTTCTTGGATAAAGGTATCTACAAGTTTCATCAATTCATCCGCTGTTGGTTGAGCAAGTGCTTGTTCAGCCAAAGCTTGAGTATCAGTAAAGCTTGCATTGCGAATTAGCTTTTTGATACGTGGAATTGAAATTGCGCTCATACTAAATTCATCCAGCCCCATGCCAAGTAGCAATAAGGTTGCACGCTCATCTCCAGCTAACTCCCCACACATCCCAGTCCATTTACCTTCAGCGTGTGATGCATCGATCACTTGCTTAATTAAGTTTAGGACAGCAGGTGACATCGGGTTGTAAAGATGAGAAATCAGTTCATTACCACGGTCGACCGCTAAAGTGTATTGAGTGAGATCGTTCGTCCCAATACTAAAGAAATCAACTTCTTTTGCCAAATGACGAGCAATAACAGCAGCTGCTGGCGTTTCAACCATCACACCGACTTCAATTGACTCGTCAAAAGCCTTACCTTCTTCACGTAACTGAGCTTTTAGCATTTCTAGCTCTGCTTTTAGTTCACGAACTTCTTCAACGGAAATGACCATTGGGAACATAATACGCAGTTTACCAAATTTAGAGGCTCTTAAAATAGCTCTTAATTGTGAGTGTAAGATTTCTTTGCGATCAAGACAAATACGAATTGCACGCCAGCCGAGGAATGGGTTCTCTTCTTTCGGTAAATTCATGTATGGCAGGTCTTTATCACCGCCGATATCCATAGTGCGGACAATAACGGCTTGGCTGCCCATTGCTTCTGCAACTGCTTTATATGCCTGGAATTGTTCTTCTTCAGTAGGAAGAGAGTCTCTATCCATGAATAAAAACTCAGTACGGTAGAGGCCAACGCCTTCTGCGCCATTGCGTTCTGCTCCGGCAACATCACGCACGGTACCAATGTTGGCACAAACTTCAACTTGATGACCATCAAGGGTGATAGCTGGCAAATCTTTTAATTTTGCGAGCTCTTCTTTTTCTTGAAGATATTCATCACGGAAGGCTTTCAGTTTGTCAATTTCGGTTTCAGATGGGTTCAAGTGGATAGTGTTGTTGACACCATCTAACACAATGAAATCGCCATTTTTAATTTTACTGGTGGCATCGCTCGTACCGACAATGGCAGGTAACTCAAGGGAACGCGCCATAATTGAGGTATGCGATGTACGGCCACCTAAATCAGTAATAAACCCTAATACTTTATCTAAATTCAGCTGGGCGGTTTCTGAAGGGGTTAAATCCGCAGCGACTAAAATAACTTCTTCGCTGATTGCACTTAAATCAACGATAGGAATATTTAAGATGTTTTTTAATAAACGTTTACCAATATCGCGTACGTCAGCGGCACGCTCTTTAAGGTATTCATCGTCAAGAGATTCAAGTGCTTGGGCTTGGTCTTCAATAACGGAATATGCAGCTGCATCAGCCGTTTTTTTATCACCTTTGATTAAAGAGACAATTTCTTGTTCCAGCTCTTCATCTTCCAGCAGCATGATATGGCCTTCAAAAATCTCAGCTTTTTCGGCTCCAAGATTTTTTTCGGCTTTCTCTTTAATCAAATTGAGTTGTTCGGCTGATTTGTTACGACCCTCAATAAAACGAGCGATTTCTTTATCAACCTGATCGTCAGCGATTTTCTTTGTGCTAACAACGATAGGATCTTCTTTGAGGATTAAAGCCTGACCAAAAGCAAAACCCGGGGATACTAAAATTCCTGAAATCATAATATTACCTTACTGCTGCTAGTGCTGGGAGTTCTGATGTTGCAGAGACGACAATAAATATAGCTGATTATACAAATGTCCCCGAATGAGATCACTCAGGGACATTGAATGAAATCAGTAAACGCTATATTCGTGCGAAATTATTCTAATTCGCCCATCAGTTTAACTAAATGCTCAACGGCTTCTTTTTCATCTTCGCCTTCAGCTGAAATTGTCACTACTGTGCCTTGTGTTAGGCCTAAGGTTTGTAATTTAAACAAACTTTTCGCACTAGCGGATTTACCACCAGAGATTAAAGAAATATCGGAAGAGAATGCTTTTGCTTCTTTTACGAATTGAGCTGCAGGACGAGTATGTAGACCATTTGGTGCCGTAATAGTAACTTCTTGCTGAAACATAGTATTTCCTCAATAACTTTCGTTTTTTTAATTACCCAGCCAATTGTAGATGAAATAGACTAGGTTTGCGTATAAGTTAGATTATTAACTTGAAAAAAGGTTTCCTACTTTGTGCGGTATCAACCCTTTTTCTGCTTTTCTTGCGAACTCGTGACTTTTTCTCGTTGGCAAATTATTTTACTTGGCCTAGAGGTTGGCTAAAAAGTGATTAATTTCGAGGTGCAAAATAATTACTATGTTTAATACTAAACCCCGAATTAGAAATCATCTCCATCCGTGCTAAAGTTTGATCCATGCCACAAAAAAAGCACCATTTAGGTGCTTTTTTAACGATATTGTAACGAAATTATGCTATTCAGCGGAAATGTCAGCAAACAGGACAGTTGACAGATAACGCTCACCTGAAGAAGGTAAAATAACGACAATATTTTTACCTTTATAAGCAGGGTCAGCGGCAATCTTAGTGGCAGCAGCAATTGCTGCACCTGATGAAATCCCTGCGAGAATACCTTCTTTTTCCATCAGCTCGCGTGCGGTTTTAATCGCTTCGTCATCACTGATTTGAATGACTTTATCAAGCAATTTTAAATCTAAGTTACCTGGAATAAACCCAGCGCCGATCCCTTGTATTTTGTGAGGACCCGGCTTAATTTCTTCGCCCGCCAAAGCTTGGGTAATGACAGGAGATGTTTCGGGTTCAACAGCGACGATAGTCACATCTTTACCTTTGGTATTTTTCAGATACTTTGCAATACCGGTAATTGTCCCACCCGTACCGACACCTGCGACTACAACATCTACATTGCCATCGGTATCTTCCCAAATTTCAGGCCCTGTGGTTTTTTCATGAATTTCAGGGTTTGCTGGGTTATTAAACTGTTGAAGTAATAGGTATTTTTTAGGGTTACTATTCACTATCTCTTCAGCTTTAGCTATCGCACCTTTCATGCCTTTTGCACCCTCGGTTAAAACGAGGTTGGCACCCAATGCTTTGAGCAGTTTACGGCGCTCGATGCTCATAGTTTCAGGCATGGTTAACGTCAATTTATAACCTCTTGCCGCAGCCACATAGGCTAAAGCGATACCCGTATTACCACTGGTTGGCTCAACTAACTCTTTGTCTTTGTTGAGGATACCTTTTTTTTCTGCATCCCAAATCATGTTCGCACCAATACGGCACTTAACGCTGAAGCTTGGGTTGCGAGATTCCACTTTTGCTAAAATATTGCCATTACCAAAATGCTTTAAACGGACAAGAGGGGTGTGGCCAATGGTCAACGAGTTATCATCATAAATTTTGCTCATGGGATATCCTTAAAAATCGGTTAGCCGGTAATGTAATCGGTATTAATAAAAAAATAATGAGATGGATTCAACATACGTTAAGAACAAATTAATGCAAATATGATTTGAGTATAAGCTTATAACGTAATGCTATTTTAGATCCAATTGTTCTAAGAAATTTCGCTGAAAAGAAGTGAAGTATTCGATAAGAGAAAGGCGCAGGCGATAAGCCTGCGCAATAATTGGTATACAATAATTGATAAAATTAGTAACGTGCGTAACGCTCACGATACCGGTCAACCCACATCAATGTTGCACCACAGACAGCAACAGGCATGATCACTAAGTTGACAAAAGGCACCATCATTAACAGGCTAACGACACCACCAAATTGAACATTTCTCATTCGTTCTTTGGCAAGCGCTTGCTTCATTTCACTGAAACCAACACGATGGTTATCAAACGGATAATCGCAATATTGAATTGACATCATCCAAGCACCAAATAAAAACCACAGTACCGGAGCGACAGTTTGGCCAATACCAGGTATGAAAAATAGGATTAATAACCCAATAGCGCGAGGCAAGTAGTAACCGATTCGGACAAACTCGCGTTTTATCATACGAGGAACATCTTTTAATAACTCAGCCACACCCGTATCTGGCGATGGTTTACCCGTTAGCTCAGCTTCGAGTTTCTCTGATAGCCAACCGTTAAAAGGCGCCGCGATAATATTAGCAACCGTACTAAAGAAATAGGTAAATACGAGCAGTATTGAGATAACGGCGATTGGCCAAATAACATAGTCGAGCCATTGTAGCCAGTCAGGAACGTAACTCATCACTTGGTTTATCCAGCCACCAAGCTTGGTATATAACCACCAAAATGCGCCGCCTAAGAATAAAATATTGGCTAATAGGGGCAAAATAACAAAACGTTTAATACCGGGACGAGTGATTAATCTCCACCCTTGTGTAAAATAATAAAAACCGGAATGGTCTTTTTGTGTCGAAAATGTCGATTGGGTCATACTTCTTGTTCTCTCCTTTTCGGTTGACCATGTATCATATAGATATGAAATTAGGCTGACTAGCCATTATTCGCTTAAAAAAGCAGCAAATGAAAGCGGAATATTCTCTTTCTTGTAAGAAAATCGTTCTGGGGGTTGCACTTAGAGCAATTGAGAAATAATCTTAGGGTAGTTTCCGCCGTATTGGCATTATCATTCATCAACTAGAGATAGCAGCGATGCAGGATTTGCGTCTGATATTAGTGGTCGTAGGTGCGATAGCGATTGTCGCTTTATTACTGCATGGTTTATGGACCAGCCGTAAAGAGCGCTCAAAGTTATTTCGTGATAGACCCGTAAAACGTAGAAAAAACGATATGCAAGAGAATTCATCAGAATATGATGATTCCGCATTATTTACTGAAAATCAACCTACTCAGCAAGCGCCTGTTCACCCCGCTGCGACTGAGCCTGTATATCCGGTAAAAAATGAGTCTCCAGTTGAACCTAATATACAGCCACAGGCATCGGTTGAACCTGACATTATTATGAATATGGAGCCAGAGGCTAAATCGCCAGTTCATAATGAGCCTACGATGCACCAACGTACTGAACCTGTTCATGTACCTGAGCAACTCACCATTAATATGAGTGAGGAAGTGGCTATTGAGCCAGAAGTTCGTACTCAGCCAGTCATTGGTACTGCCGCTGAGCCACATATTGATTCAACTAAATTGAGCGAAGAGCCTCAGCCGAGTACCTATGAACAAGAGACGCAGCATATTGAGAAGAAAGCTGAGCCGCAGGAAAATTCTGCTACAACAAGTAGCAAGGAGACAGTCCTAGTACTTCACGTAGCCGCTCTTCAAGGACAAGAACTTCAAGGTGAATTGTTACTGCAGAGTATTTTACAAGCCGGTTTCCAATTTGGGGAAATGAAAATATTCCACCGTCATGTGAATCCGTCTGGTACAGGGCCTGTGCTGTTTAGCTTAGCTAACATGGTAAAGCCGGGCTCATTTGACCCTGAGACAATGGCGGACTTTACCACCCCAGGGGTTTCCATGTTTATGATGGTACCGTCTTACGGTGATGCAGGGCAAAATTTCAAACTGATGTTGCAAGCGGCTCAACGTATCGCATCAGATGCGGGAGGGGTTGTTCTTGATGACGAACGCAAAATGCTGACACCTCAAAAAATAGAGGTGTATCATGCACGAATTAGAAACACACTAAGTTAAGTAAACATTGAACAAAACCCCCATTAATTGGGGGTTTTTTATCTGTATGAGTGAATCATGACTACCAAACAAGAAATAGACGAATTAAAAACGCAGTTACGTCATCATGAATATCAGTACCATGTATTAGATGCGCCTGAAATTCCAGACGTGGAATATGACAAGTTAATGCAACGTCTAAAAGAGATAGAGGCGCAGCATCCTGAACTTGTCACCAGTGATTCACCGACTCAACGTGTTGGTGCTGCACCATTAGCTGCGTTTGATACCGTACGCCATGAAATTCCTATGTTGTCGCTAGATAACGTTTTTGATGAAGAAAGCTATCTTGCGTTTGATAAGCGAGTCAGGGATCGCTTGAAAAATCATCAAGAACTGACTTTTTGTTGTGAGCTCAAGTTAGATGGGTTAGCGGTCAGTTTGCTGTATGAAAACGGTGAGCTAGTACAGGCCGCGACTCGGGGCGATGGAACCGTAGGCGAAAATATTACTGCGAATGTTCGAACCATTCGTGCTATCCCATTGCGTTTAACGGGAAGCAATATTCCTGATCGCGTTGAGATCCGTGGGGAAGTTTTTATGCCCCAAAAAGGCTTTGAAGCGCTTAATGAGCAAGCACGCAAAACGGATGGCAAAGTCTTTGCAAACCCACGTAATGCAGCAGCAGGTTCTTTACGCCAATTAGACCCACGTATTACCGCCAAAAGGCCGCTTACTTTTTATTGTTATGGTGTGGGGCTTGTGGAAGGGGGCTCTTTACCGGATACACATTATGACCGTTTAATGCAATTCAAGGCATGGGGTTTACCGGTTAGTGATTATGTTCAATTACGTGTTGGTCATCAGGCAGTATTGGATTTTTACCATGAAATTGAGCAAGTTCGACCTGACCTTGGCTTTGATATCGATGGTGTGGTTATTAAGGTTAACTCGATTGCGATTCAAGAAGAGTTAGGGTTTGTTTCTCGAGCACCTCGCTGGGCGACCGCATTTAAATTTCCAGCGCAAGAACAAGTGACATTATTAAAAGATGTTGAATTTCAAGTCGGGCGTACCGGGGCTATCACGCCTGTCGCGCGTTTAGAGCCGGTGCAAGTTGCAGGCGTAGTTGTCAGCAATGCGACTTTACACAATGCCGATGAAATCGAACGCCTTGGTGTGCATATTGGTGACACGGTTATTATTCGTCGAGCCGGAGATGTTATTCCGCAAATCGTCAGTGTTGTGGTTGATAACCGCCCTGCAGATAGCCGGGAAATTGTTTTTCCAACTCATTGCCCAGTATGTGGCTCTGATATCGAACGAATCGAAGGCGAAGCGGTAGCGCGCTGTACAGGTGGGCTTATTTGTGGGGCACAACGCAAAGAAGCACTGAAACATTTTGTCTCACGCAGAGCAATGGACGTCGATGGCATGGGCGATAAAATTATCGACCAATTAGTTGAAAAAGAGTATGTCAAAACGCCGGCAGATTTATATCAATTAAGTGCGGGTATCTTAACAGGCTTGGATAGAATGGGGCCGAAATCGGCACAAAATCTGGTTGATGCACTCAATAAGTCTAAACAAACGACGTTAGCTCGTTTTATTTATGCCCTTGGAATTCGTGAAGTTGGTGAAGCAACGGCGGCAAACTTAGCCGCGCATTACACCACACTTGAAGCCGTGATGGCGGCAGATGAAGAGTCACTAAAAACGGTTCAAGATATTGGTCATGTGGTCGCGAAGCATGTGGTCAATTTTTTCCGCGAACCTCATAACCAAGCGGTGATTGAAGATTTACTGACTAAGGCAAATATTCATTGGCCTGAAGTAAAAGTCGTCAACAGTGCAGAAATTGATAGCCCATTTGCAGGTAAAACGGTAGTGCTAACAGGGTCAATGAGTATCTTGACGCGTGATGAAGCCAAAGACAAATTAGTCGCTTTAGGTGCAAAGGTTTCAGGAAGCGTCTCTAAAAAAACAGATTTGGTGATTGCTGGTGAGGCTGCAGGTTCTAAATTAGCGAAAGCAAATGAACTTGGCATACGTGTTATAGATGAAAATGAATTGATTCGTTTGCTGAATATTCAATAGTGAACTATATTCAATTTGGCTTAGTTGCCTACAATCTCTGTAGGCAACAATTTTGTACGCAGGTTGTTGTAAGTCTTAACTTAAATTCTCAGTAAAATTTCTGTGCAAAAAAAGCGAATACTAGGATTTGTTATAGTTGAAACGTGATCCCCTTCTTCTTTTTGCAAAATACACCTAGTAAGCTTTCATATTAATGTGACCTCCGTCTCATTTAAATGTTGTCTATTACATAGAATATGCACATAGACTGATTCTTAAATTTGTTGGAGTCGCATATGACCTCGATCCTGCATTTCGTTTTATCTTTAGTAGTAATAGCTGCTCTTGCTATTTTAGCCAGTAGTAACCGTAGAGGGATCCGCCCTCGCTATGTTGTTCAACTACTGGTTATTCAAATTGCATTAGCTTATCTGTTCTTAAAATCGAATATTGGCGAATCATTTGTTCTTGGTGTGGCAGGGGTATTTACCCACTTGCTAGGCTATGCAGCAGAAGGGACCAAATTTATTTTTGGCGGTATGATTGAAGGCAACTTAGCGTTCTTCTTCTTACAAGTATTATGCCCAATCATCTTTATTTCTGCGTTGATCGGGATCTTACAGCACGTCAAAATTCTTCCTATCGTGATCCGTATCATCGGTACCGTGCTATCGAAAGTGAATGGTATGGGGAAATTGGAGTCATTTAACGCAGTCAGCTCATTGTTATTGGGTCAGTCAGAAAACTTTATTGCGTATAAAGACCAATTGAACCGGATGTCAGACCGCAGAATGTACACCATGGCCGCAACAGCCATGTCAACGGTATCTATGTCTATCGTTGGGGCATACATGACCATGTTAGAGCCACGTTTCGTGGTCGCTGCATTGGTTCTGAATATGTTTGGTACTTTCGTTATACTCTCACTGATTAACCCGTATCCACCGGAAGGTGAAGAAGATATTCAAATGAGCAACCTGCATGAAGGGCAAAGCTTCTTTGAAATGTTAGGTGAATATATTCTTGCTGGGTTTAAAGTAGCGATTATCGTTTCAGCGATGTTAATTGGTTTTATTGCCCTCATTGCGATGATTAACGGTATTTTCTCAGCCGTATTCGGTATCGACTTCCAAACCATGTTAGGTTACGTGTTCTATCCGTTTGCGTGGATACTTGGTATTCCTGCTGATGAAGCCTTACAGGTTGGCGGAATTATGGCAGTGAAAATGGTAACAAATGAATTCGTTGCGATGGACGGCTTACAAGCGATTGCTGGTGGGTTATCTGAGCGCTCTGTTGGTATCTTGTCCGTATTCTTAGTTTCTTTCGCTAACTTCTCATCCATCGGTATTATTGCGGGTGCGATTAAAGGCTTAGATGAGAAACAAGGTAATACCGTGGCTCGCTTCGGTTTGAAATTACTGTACGGTTCAACCTTAGTTAGCTTCTTATCTGCAGCCGTTGTCGGGTTAGTTTTGTAATCCACTAAAACATGCTAGATTAAGAAACGGCGTTCAAATGAGCGCCGTTTTTTTATGCTTTGATACAAAAGAGAACTAATAATGGAAAAACAAGATCTCATCGATATGGCCAATACCTATATGCCATTTGGTAAATATAAAGGCTGCGTATTAATTGATTTACCCGAAGAATATTTATTATGGTTCTATAAGAAAGGGGAGTTTCCTGCTGGACGTTTAGGGCAGTTAATGGAGATGACTCTAGGATTAAAAATAGAAGGCTTAGAAGGACTTGTAAAGCCTTTAAAGAGGGGTTAATCGTGCCCCAGTGCGTGAGTAATCTTCTGGCTTAAAGTAATAAATAACTTTTGCTCTTGGGGGGTTAATGCTGCTTTGACCTTAGCCGCGTTTTCAGCACGTCCTGTGGCTGCACGCTGCAAAAAATGATGCCCTTTGTCGGTTAAATGGGTGATCAGTTCCCGTCTATCTTCTTCAGATTGATATTGCTCGACAAATTCATAATATTTCAGAACTCGAAGAAACTTCGATAAATTTTGGCGAGAAAGGCCAAGTGCTTGGCTTAACTGGCTTGGTGTTAAGTCTCCTTTTAATCTCAATATCTCTAGCACATCATATTGGCCCCAAGTTATTTGTTCAGGGGTAAAGCTAACTCTGCGTGCAACTAGCGTACATTGCAGTAGAGAAAGCGCATCTTCAAGAGAATTTGGCATTATGACGATCCCGTAATATTCAATCTGTTGAGTATATATTGATTTTAATAATAAGACGACCAGTTGATTAACTTTAGTTAATTAATTATAGTTAACTAAAGTTAATTATAATTGAGGTGAGCTATGGGTAAATTTAATCAGCGAGTTGCGCTTATAACAGGGGCATCGACAGGTGTCGGTTTCACTATTGCACAAAAGCTGTATTCACTTGGCGCAATAGCGGTAATTACGGGGCGTAATGAGGCAGCTTTACAACAAGCCGCTAAAGAAATAGACCCAACAGGACAACGTGTCTATGCCATAAAAATGAATGTCGCAAATGCACAAGACTTTAAAACAACAGTTGAAAAAATTGAGCAACAATACGGTGCATTGCACTACTTGGTGAATAATGCAGGGATCACTGGGCCTCATGGCGTCAATATTGAAGATTATCCTTTAGAGGCTTGGCATGAGGTGATCGAGACCGATATAACAGGAACATTTCATGGTTTAAAGTACAGTATTCCTGCGATTTTGCGCAGTGGTGGGGGAGCTATCGTGAATTTATCAGCTTGCAATGGGGTAACAGGGATAGCGGGCATAGCACCTTACACCGCAGCAAAGCATGCGGTACTGGGGTTAACGCGTTCAGCAGCCTTAGAAAACGCTCAAAAAGGTATTCGTATCAATGCGGTTGGCCCCGGCTATGTAGAAACACCGAATATTAGCGTATTACCACAGGAAACGAAGCAATGGATGGCTTCAACTCATCCAATGGGTAGAATGGCTACTCGGCAAGAAATTGCTAATGTTGTCGCTTTCTTGTTATCAGAAGAGAGTAGCTTTATAACAGGGGCGTTTATTCCTATTGATGGTGGTTATACTGCGCAGTGATGCAAAATAATCAAGGTTTGGTGTCAGCCACAAAATGAGGGAAGACGCCAAAATTACTACCAGTCTACGAGCCTGCTTTGCATCCCTTGGTGGCTAGGGAAATGTGGTAAAACCTCTTCAGCCATTTCTTGTAGTACCTCTAAAGCTGGTCGCTCAGAGTATTGAATTCCAATCGCGGCATGGTTAACTCCCGCAGCTTGCCATTCTTCGAGTAGTTGAATCAAACCGTTACGGCCTGTTCGTAGAGTGAATCCTCCTCGTAAAGGAGTGCGCGGGAAATCAGGATCATCGACAAGGTCAATCCATTCATTTGTCATATGTGGCCTAAAGTCATGTTCAGGGATGAGGGCACGCCAGGACGCAATTTTCTCAGCTAAACGAAGAGCGCCTTCTGGATGACTGGTAGCTTCAGGATAGGATAACCAACCATCGGAATAATCAGCAATCCACTGTTTAGATTGGCCTGATCCTCCTGTGACTATCAATGGTATTTGCCCTGTGATTGGTTTCGGGAGTAGCTGGGCTCGATTGAACTCACCTAGTGGGGATTGAATATTCAGTAACCCATCAGCCATTAACTGTCTAAAGTAATCAACAGCCTGTGCAAATCTTTTTGCACGTTGCTCATAATTAATACCATAGGCAGGAAACTCAATAGCTCTATCTCCTGAGGCGATACCCATTACTAGCCGGTTACCTGAAAGTTGGTCAATTGTGGTGGCCGCTTTGGCTAAATCAATTGGGTGTCGTAATGAAAAAATCGAGCTTCCTGTAACCAATGCAACATTTTTTGTTTTGGCAGCAATAAAGGACAAATAGGTCAGAGAATCAAATAACTGACCTGCATCACCAAACAATGGGTCGAATAAGGGAATATCTCGCACCCAAACTGCAGCAAAATTATATTCATCAATATGTTCGATTAACTTTGTTTGCCCTTTTAATAACTGGTTATCTCCTTGATAAAAACGTAAGGGCAGGAAAATTCCGACAGTAAGTTTGTTAGGCGAAAACATACGACTATAGCCTACATGAGATGCAAAGGACGATGATGGCTGTGCTTTTTGTTTAGGGAAAAATGGGGATGTATTCATGTTATTGTCCAATATTAGGCTTCTGTAGCAGGGGCGGGTAGAGTAATCCCTTTCATGACAGCGGGTCTCAAGGCAACTCGGTCATACCATTTCGTTAAATGTGTGTGTTGGCTAAAATCGAACGCAATAACCTGAGCAATGTGTAACCAGCCGAAATTAGCGATATCTGCGATGGAGTAATCAGAGCCTGCAAGATAAGGTGCATTTTCGAGTTGTTTGTCTAATACCGCGAGTGCCTTGTGGGTCATATTAAAATAGCGTTCCACAATCTCTGGCTTTGGTGATTTATCGAAAATAGCGAAGTTTACCCATTGACCAATAATCGGCCCTAAACTGGCAGAATGGAATTGTAGCCATTTAATGGCTTCCCACTTTTGTTTAGAGATAGCGGGAAGAAGTTGGCCTGTTTTTTCAGCAAGATATAATAAAATTGCGGCTGATTCAAAGAGAGTAATCTCTGTTTGTGGATCATAAATAACAGGAATACGTCCATGAGGATTTAACTGTAAAAAAGCGGGTTGCTGGTGGTTACCACGAGAAATTTGTATATGATTAAGGTGGTATAGAAGGTTTAGTTCTTCTAATGCTATTGTTATTTTAAATCCATTTGGTGAGCTATCAGTATAAAGTTCAAGCATAGTTGTATTCGCTTTTCTATATCGTTAAGATTGAATTGATGCCTTGATTATTGGTTTTCTACTGAAGAAAATAAAACCATATTAACTCAACTTAAATTTAGAAAAACTAAACTATGAATCCGGTTCTCCCATTACTTGCTTTACGAGCTTTCACCGAAGTGGCGAAACATAAAAGTATTAAGCGCGCCGCACACTTTCTTGGTGTGACATCAGGTGCGGTTAGCCAGCAAATTCGTTTATTAGAAGAACGGATTGGAATGCCATTGTTTGTGCGTAGTCACCACAGCATGGAATTAACACATGCAGGGCGGCGTGTTTACCCTGCGTTGTTGCAGGCATTCGAACAAATCGAAGGTTCAATGTATGTGCTAGAAAATATTCGTAAAGAAAAAACGATTAACATTAGTACCGTTCCTTCATTTGCCGCCTCTTGGCTAGTACCCCGTTTAGGGAGGTTCACGCAGTCACATCCTGAAATTGAGGTACATATTGAAGCTTCTTCAGCATTAGTTAATTTACATCAGCAGCGGGTTGATATAGCTATTCGCCATGGTTTAGGGCATTACCCAAATTTAGTGAGTGAGCGGTTAATAACCCCCGTTTTATTACCGGTGATGAGTCCTGATTTTCCGATTAATAGCGCGATTGAAACCCCGCAAGACTGCCTGAATTACCCATTATTACAAGATAATGACCGTATGGACTGGTCACTTTGGCTAGCGGCTCATGGCGTGGAAAATAGCGAAAGAGCAAAACGGGGAAGTGCATTTGATGATGATTATTTATTGATCCGTGCAGCGATTGCAGGGCAAGGTTTAGCCTTAGTCCCAAAAGAGTATGCGATACAGGAAATCGAAGAAGGGCGGCTAGTGCAAGTGATTGATAAGCCATGGCCAGCGAGGTTCGCGTATTATTTAGTGATGTTACCGGAATCTATTGAAAAACCAGAAGTTTTAGCATTTTTAAATTGGATTAAATCGGAAGCTAAACAGACTGAAAGTGTAGAAAGTTAATGGTGGAGCTAAGCGGGATCGAACCGCTGACCTCTTGCATGCCATGCAAGCGCTCTCCCAGCTGAGCTATAGCCCCAA
>NZ_JAMPQO010000025.1:0-2504 GCF_028482485.1 Providencia sp. PROV116
CAAAATCTTTTGGACGGGATGCATCATATTCAAGCTAACTTAGAGTGTCAATAAAATAATCGGGTTTTAGGTTTAATTGCTGAAATATAGAACATTTTGCAATCAGTTTAGTAAGGAAAGGAGGGGGCAGAGAACTGGCCCCCAATAAATTAGGGGCCGAAAATTTTAAATTATTGAGCCGAAGCTTCACGTTCAGCGATAAACGCTAAGGCTTTTTCAATACGAGCGATTGAACGGGCTTGGCCAATAGCGTGAACAGTGACATCAAGGCCTGGAGATTGGCCAGCACCGGTCACCGCAACACGTAAAGGCATTCCCACTTTACCCATACCCACTTCTAATTCAGCCGCAGTAGCTTCGATGGCTTGATGAACATTCTCAGCCGTCCAATCAGTGATCGCAGCTAACTTATCTTTTACGACTTCTAACGGTTGACGTGCAACAGGTCGTAAGTGTTTTTTCGCGGCATCAGCATCAAACTCTTCAAAATCCTGGTAGAAATAGTGGCAAGATTCCGCCATTTCTTTCAATGTTTTGCAACGCTCACCTAATAATTTGATTAAATCAACTAATTGAGGCCCTGTGCTGGTATCAATATTTTGTTGTTCAATATGCCATGCAAGATAGGTTGCAACTTCTTCTGCTGGTAATGTATTGATATAGTGGTGGTTTAACCATTGCAGTTTTTCAGTGTTGAACGCACTTGCTGATTTACTGATTGCATCAAGGCTGAAATACTCTTTCATTTCTTCAACGGTGAAAATTTCTTGGTCACCATGAGACCAACCTAAACGCACAAGATAATTAAGAAGCGCTTGCGGCAAATAACCGTCATCACGGTACTGCATAACGCTAACTGCACCATGGCGTTTTGACAGTTTTTTACCATCATCACCTAGGATCATTGACACGTGGGCATACACAGGCACTGGTGCCCCTAATGCTTTTAGAATATTGATCTGGCGAGGTGTGTTATTAATATGGTCTTCACCACGAATAACATGAGTGATTTCCATATCCCAGTCATCAATTACGACACAGAAATTATATGTCGGGGAACCATCAGTACGGCGAATGATTAAGTCATCCAGTTCTTGGTTACTAAACTCAATTGGCCCACGAATTTTGTCGTCAAAAATAACGGAACCTTCTTGTGGATTACGAAAACGAACAACGTGTGGCTCATCTGGCGTATGGTTGTGAGCATGATCACGGCAGCAACCATCGTACCGAGGTTTTTCGTTATTTGCCATTTGTTCTTCACGTAACGCTTCTAGACGCTCTTTTGAACAATAACAACGATAAGCGGTACCCGCATCTAACATTTGGTCAATGACATCATTATAACGGTCAAAACGTTTAGTTTGATAATAAGGGCCTTCATCCCAATTTAAATTCAACCAGTTCATACCGTCCATAATGGCGTCGATAGCTTCCTGAGTTGAACGTTCTAAGTCAGTATCTTCAATACGCAGGACAAATTCGCCATGATTGTGGCGACTAAATAACCAGGAATACAGAGCGGTACGTGCACCACCAACGTGTAAATAGCCAGTTGGACTTGGCGCAAAACGGGTTTTGATTTTACTCATCGAGATTGCCTTAATTGCAAAACATGTTTTTGAAGCGCTTATCTATTTACTGTAGAAGACTAAAAAAACAAGCACAGTTAACTGGGTAGCAAGTTTGATGTTCTAAACAGCGAAATGTCTAAGCATTGCTAAAATGTGTATCTATTCTATCATCCTACAATGATTCCTCAATCAAGTTATCAGAATAGAAGACAAGAAATTACGCTGTTTCGCCAAATTTGACATAAATAAATGCGCTTTAAAAATAATTTCTGTTTTTTTCTTAAAAGAACAAAGAGAAAATGATAGGTAATTGATTAAAAAGGCAGCTTTTCTGGTGAATATTGAAACATCTTGATTATTTTTGCAACGAACGATAAAAATCTATTGAAAAAGCGTTGACTCAGAACTCAGTATCCCTATAATGCACCTCCATCGACGACGGGGCGATTAGCTCAGTTGGTAGAGCACCTCCCTTACAAGGAGGGGGTCAGTGGTTCGAGCCCGCTATCGCCCACCACCGTTGACGATGACAATAAATAATTGGGCGATTAGCTCAGTTGGTAGAGCACCTCCCTTACAAGGAGGGGGTCAGTGGTTCGAGCCCGCTATCGCCCACCAATTATTTATTATAATGTAATATAAGTCATGAAGTGGGCGATTAGCTCAGTTGGTAGAGCACCTCCCTTACAAGGAGGGGGTCAGTGGTTCGAGCCCGCTATCGCCCACCACTTCATTAGCTACTTGCATTAAAAAACAATTTAGATGGGTCGTTAGCTCAGTCGGTAGAGCAGTTGACTTTTAATCAATTGGTCGCAGGTTCGAATCCTGCACGACCCACCATCTAAGCAGTAAAAAAATCAGAACTTCCAAGATGGGTCGTTAGCTCAGTCGGTAGAGCAGTTGACTTTTAATCAATTGGTCGCAGGTTCG
>NZ_JAMPQO010000026.1:0-14385 GCF_028482485.1 Providencia sp. PROV116
GGTGAGAAGACTTATCATGTAAATGCCGATAAAAAGGGTCAATGGACAATTCCGGTCACTAACCCACTGACTGATGGTTCCCATCAATATACTCTTGAAGTGAAAGATGTTGCGGGTAATTTTAGTGATAAGAAAATTACAGGCAAAATTACGATAGATTCAACCCTGCCAGATGCATCAATAATCCCTGCATCAACACCAGTAGAAAGTCACGTGGTGATGCCAACAGATATTCCAGTAGTTGATAATACGATATCTCAAATAGATATTGATAATCACAATTTCTAGTGAAGAGATTTTAGACAATATCGTTAAGCCTCATCATAATAAATGATGAGGCTTAACATTTTAAATTATAAACTATTTGAAGAGCGAAAATGTTGCTGCGGATTGTGCGTGAAAATTTTTAAATGCCAGTAAAAAATAAGGAACATCATCATAGCCAACTTCTTGGGCGATGCGTGTTATAGGCATATTTTCTGTTCTCGATAATATCATCGCTTTATTCATTCGCGACATTAAGCTAATTTTGGAAAAACTGGTGTATTCACTGGCCAGTCGTCGTTTAAGCGTTGAAGAACTCATATGAAGTTTTTTCGCGATAGTATCTAAAGTATGGCATTGCTTACCTGCACTATGAAAAATTAAGTCATACACTTTATCTTTTATCGAGATATTTATTGATGCATATAATGTAGGGATAAATTCATTTACCAGTAAAAAAAATGACAAAATAAAACCCAAATGAATATGAATAATATTCTGGTTGGTAGTTGAGTTAACTTCTTTAATAGCAGAGTGAAATACATCTTCAATAATTGGGTTTTCTTGTAAGTTAGTACAACAGATTTGACCTATTGAAGATGTTTTTTTCTTATTAATAAATAATGCAGATTGTTGTTGATAAAAGGATTTTAACATGTCTGTGGTCATTGGAAGTACATCCACAGCGAGTAGATTGTGATTATCATGATTGATTATTTCAATTGAAGATCCTTTGGGGAGAAAACAAATATCTGAGGCTGTCAGTTTTTGCCATGGGCCTTCTTCTATTCGCATGTCAATTTCACCCGAGCTAACTTTAAAGAGTAGGGAGTGAGTTAGATAAAAGCTATTTTTTATTTTATTTGATAGGGTTTCAATATAGGTATGAAACGATTTTACACAGAAATTAGTCGACATTTTTGAACCTAAATAAATATTACCTACGATTACTACCGTAAAATTATTCTGGTTGTGTCAAAGAATTGTTCACGGTTTCCATTTTTTAACAACAAACCCTGAGCTTGAATAAGATGAAAAGCGGTTTGTCATTACCTCCTTGCTTTATAAACCTCAGCGTATGCGATGTGGTTTACTAGAAGGGACGCAGGGATACTAATTTTATGCGGTGTATATTGATTTAATTAATGGTCACGATTTTTTATGTTTTTTAGAAGGAAAAATAAATTCGAAATTAGTCAGTAGTATTCCGAGAGTGACGTTTTTAATTTGTTGTTTTTATTTGAAATAATTATTTTAGCTTTAAAATTGGAATTGGATTTTTAGAGTGACAAAAAGATAAGTAAGAAAAAAGCTAAAGTGAAATAGCCACTATTAGGCGATAAATATTAAAAATAGTAGTAAATAAAAAGGCAGGGTACGTTGAAAATACCTCTGCCTTATCGTGCATTGAGTCAGTCATTAATTCAATATTTGGCTTAACTGACTATATAAACCTTGAGCACTCTTTTTGTACCCTTCAACAGAAAGGTGAACATTATCTGGGCGGGCTAAATCTTGCGCTGCCCATGTGCGAATTGAACAAGGGCCACCCATAAAGGCTTGCCAGTCCCAAAATAACGTATTTTCCTGAGCAGCAACCGTCTTTTGAATTTGAATCACACTCGTTAAATTTACTGGCATTTGTGCTTGGCAACTAGCTGCATTATTAAATTTAAGTGAATCATTCGGGCCGATAAGTAAAATAACGCTGTTGGGCATTTGTTGGCGAATTAAGCGGATTTTGGCACGTAAATTTTGCTCATAAGCGGCTAAATCTAACGTATCATTAAACGCTTCATTGGTTCCATAAGCTAGAATCACCATATCAGGCGACATTTGCGCTAAAGTTTCGCTCCACTGTGGCTGCCATTTATCAGCCATACTCAATGTTGCACCATTGAGCCCAAGCGCTGAAAGCATCACCCCTGGTTTTTGCGAACGCACTAACCACCCTCCAATTTTTAACCCATTACCTTTATTAACAGTAACCTGAGCAGGGAGTTGGGTATTTACAGGGGATGAAAATACCCACTGGTTTCCCGTGGCGGGTAATGCAACGCTGGGGGAAACAGCTGGAGCGACACGCATTTGTGAATCTCCTGCGCTTTGATAGAGAGTTTGTAGCTGGTAAGCCCCTAGCGCCGGCTGTAAAGGCTTAAGCACCACTTTGCTGTTGGCTGCTTGTGGTTCGGCAATTAGCCCACCAAGTGGGTAGTCAAAGCGCTCATCTTTACGGCTTGAAGCCAGAGACCACTCTTTCTTTTCACTCATACGGTTAATGGTTGCTGTACGTTGTCCCGGTACTGAAATAGGTGGAATGAAGCCTGGGCCCGCATCCCCATAGCGTTGCTGGAACAAGGTTCTCAAATTGCCACTGAAAAAGTCAGCAGCGGTGTGTGAATCACCAATTTGGACGATGTGCACTTGTTGGCTGCCTTGGCGTAGCTTTTTCGCCAGCAGTGGCAAATTAGGCTCTGCGTTATTGATCAACTGCCCTTGTGCAACCGCAGACTGGCCTTTAGGTAGGCTAGTCGTACGTGTTTTGTCTGATGTGTTCTGGCAAGACAATAAGCCCAGCGATAAAAGCGCAATCACGCTACCCGCCAATATTTTGGACTTAGCTTGACACAGTTTGTTCAGTTTCATGAGGTTCCTTTTCTTCCTCTTCTTCGAAATGAATGAGTGAGAATACTTTTTCAGCAATCAATTGTTGGCCTTTTCCGCTGAAATGGATCCCGTCACCACTTCGCAATTTAATTGTACTGCTTGCATCACCGATATAGTCAGAATAGGTATCGCCTTTATATTTAAAGACATCATTGACAGAAAAGTAAATTTCGCCGTTATCCTCAACTTCAGATTGGTAGAGGCTACTCAAGAATTTCATACCATCGGAGAGCGTATTTTTACGCATATTAGGGGGGCCAACCCAAATAACATCAACATTGTGCTGGCGAGCGGTCGATATTATATCACTAATCCGTTCACGGTACACTTTTTCCCAATCTTCACTTTTAAATTTGACGTATTTATAACCCGTTTGTGGTGGCATATCCCAAGGGTCATTAGGTCCTAAAAAAACGACGAGAACCTTAATGTTCGGGTTATCATTCAATGCCTTGGCAATGGTTTGTGGCCAATTGAAAAAGCGTGGATATGCTAATCCTGTACTTTGTTTGCTTAGATTAATGCTATCAATATTATATTTTTTCAAGAGCATGTTTTTAACATGTGGAGCAACACCTTGCATCATGGAGTCCCCCGCAAACAGGACTTGTTGGCCTTTTTCAATATTGGCTACATGTTTTGGCACGATAGGCTGATCTTTTTTGATAGTAAAACCACCAAAGTTAATTTTGGGGTTTTTCTCCCTAGCTTGTGGTCGTTTCAGGCGTTCAGGGAAGGTTATCGATAAGCTTTCAGCTGGATAAATATAGCCATTCACAAAATGAAGGCCAACTTGAAACTCGGTGGGAAAACTGAGTGTTTTGTCTTTATTGGCCAATGCGATTTCTGCCGCTTGCTTGTCTTCTTGCGCTTTTTGCCCTGATGCGTAGTAAGTAAATAGGCTTCCCGCTTCAAGTGCACCATCATGTAAATAAGCTCCATAATCCCAGATAGGATTCCCCGCCATTTTTGCCCATGGGGTATCTTGGTGATATTTCTGCTGCCAAAATCGTTCTAGTGAGCTTTGATTCAACCAAATTAATAATAGGCCGGCAACGAGGACAATAAATAAAATCTGCCCAACCTTGATGAGGGTATTTTTAAACTCAGAAGTTAGCATAAATAAACCCCGGCATACCTGAAGGAGAAAGCATAAACATAATGGTTAGAATAATCGCGAGCGGAATAGGATAATAATACCAAGGAATAGTTTGGTATTTTTTCGCTACATAATGGTAGGCTTGTACAAAATAAGGGTAGGTAATCAGTAGTAGCCAAAATGCGACTAATAGCCCCAAGCTTGCATTAATAGAAGCGATAAAACCAGGGGCAATGATTTGATTGACCATTAACAGGGCATCATCAAATGAGGCGCTGCGAAAGAAGATCCAAGCAAAACAGACGAAATGGAAAGTAATAATACGCGACACCCAAACTGATAATGTTTTATTAGGGATCACTTGGGTCCATCCTAATTTTTCCATGCATAAATTCTTAAGATTGAGCAATACAATCCCTAATCCATGAATGGCCCCCCATACCACAAATGTCATTGCAGCACCGTGCCATAACCCTGAAATGACCATAGCAAGGAATACATTAGTGTTCATACGACTAAAACCTTTGCGGTTACCGCCAAGGGGAATATAAATGTAGTCGCGAATAAAGGTTGATAAGCTGATATGCCAGCGAGCCCAAAACTCTTTTAAATTTGCAGCTAAATAAGGCGCATTAAAGTTAACAGGAACTCTAAACCCTAATAATAATGCGATGCCCGTCACCAGATTGGTATAACCAGAGAAGTTAAAGTAAATATTCCAAGCATACGCATAGGTTGCTATTAGAATCTCTCCTGCACTGTAACCCACAGGGGCATCAAATACAGGGTTTACAAAGTTTTCAGATAAGTAAGAGCTAAATAAAAACAATTTCACCAGTGCTAATGAGATAAGCAATATGGCTTTTCGAGGATCTAAAATTTCACGGCTTTCAGCTTGTATTTGGGGCAGAAAATTCTTCGCGCGGTTGATTGGCCCCGCGACGATGCTGGGAAAAAATGCAAGATATAGTGTCACGTCAAAGAAATCAGCTTTAGGAATTTCTTTGCGACAAACCGATACCGTATAGCTTACCGAGTGGAATACATAAAATGAGAGGCCAAGAGGTGCGAGTATCTCCAATATAGGAAGACCAACACTAAAGCCAAATTTGTCGAGTGTTTGTTGGATAGTCTCTTGAAAGAATGAGTAATATTTAAAGGTGGTAAAGAAAACAATAATGACGGCGGTAAGAATACCGTATATCCATCGACTAGAGAGCCAATTAGTTGCCACATTGGTAAGCAAATAAATGATCAGTGTGTAGCTAAATAAAATATAAGCAAAGTCAGGGCTAAATGAATAAACAAAAAAATAGCTAGCAGTGATTAATAAGCCATTCTGTAGTTTTGCACTGGGCTGACAACCCCAATAAATAAGAAAAAAAATTAAGAAAGAGCCAAGAAACTCAAAAGAGAAGAAATTCATATTAGACTCAAAGATGTTAATTATTTTGTTAGAAGGTGAGGGTATATGATATTTGATCTCTTTTTCTATGCAATCAGAATATTGCTCGTCATATTTCGAATGGTGACTTTGTTGGCTACGTTCAGCTACCCTAGTCACATACTTATGTATGCTCCTAGGGATATCCTCTCTTGCCGCCTCGCCACCATTCGAACTATTTAGAGCAATAGAGTTAATCTAAAATAACGAATAAAAACCATCAAAAAAACAAGTAATGCATTTAATTGGCTGTAGGGAGCCTCTCTTGCCGCCTTGTCACCATTCGAACTATTTAGAGTAATAGCGCCAATCTAAAATAACGAATAAAAACCAT
Organism: Providencia sp. PROV116; assembly: GCF_028482485.1. Lineage (NCBI taxonomy): Bacteria > Pseudomonadati > Pseudomonadota > Gammaproteobacteria > Enterobacterales > Morganellaceae > Providencia > Providencia sp. PROV116. The sequence goes on from NZ_JAMPQO010000026.1 coordinate 5,809, forward strand.
CAAAAAAACAAGTAATGCATTTAATTGGCTGTAGGGAGCCTCTCTTGCCGCCTCGCCACCATTCGAACTATTTAGAGCAATAGAGTCAATCTAAAAAACAATAAAAAAATCCACTTAACGAAGTGGATTTTTTTTATGTCTTGTACCTGGTGATACAAAATTAAATGCGAGTGGCTGCTCTTTGTTGAGCTTGTGTAATCAATTCTTCATTACTCGCGTACATCTCTTGTAAATAGCGGTTATAGGTTGAACCTAACTCTGAGTACCCTTTCATATCATTGATTAGCTTTTTAGTATCTAGCTCATCTTTTGATAGGCGTTGCTTTGCTCGTGAAGTACGCAGTGACTCATAAGCATTATGGGTATTCATGTTCTTCATATAAGCAGTCACGGTATCTTCTACAGAAGTATAGGAAGAATAGCCTTTGACTTTCCCTTTCTTAGTTTGGCAGCCGCTACCGCAGCGCATACCAAATAAATTACCGTTTTGCAGAGCAAGTTGTGAAGTACCCCAGCCAGACTCTGTTGCTGCTTGTGTTGCAACTAAGTGCGTTGGCATGATGTCGACACGACTCAATAGTTTGTCCCAATTTAAACGTTTTGGGTTACTACATTTCATACCATAACTATTACAGATTTGTTCAAGACGGCGCAATTCTTGGGCGCTCCACTTCTTGTTAGCTCGTACTGATAACAACCAAGTACGTTCAGCCATGATCTGCTTATTCACTTTTTCTATAACAGGGACAACCGTTTTCAAAAATGCTTTCTTTCGAGGTGTACCAGAAGGGTATTTACGTAAATCAGGGAGTGAGGTTTTAGCCTGACTTACATTCTGTTGCACAGTTTTATTAGTATACTCTTTATTGAGCATTGTGCTGGTACTGGTGGAGCCCATACTCAGGCTCGAAAATAAAAGTAAAAATAAGAAAGCGAAGACGGCGTTTGTCCTCATCGTTCGAGAGGGCATTTGCTTCTCCTAAGTATCTCTGAACAAAATTCGAGCGAATATTAGCAGATTAATTTTTTACGAGCTACATTTATCCGGATGACATTAGGGAAATTTCTGTATTATTTTGTAGACTTTTTTATATTATTATGAATTTACTGATTTTAATTGGTATAAAGTTTCTGTTGGTATATTTTCATATGAAGAATAATAAATTAAACTGTTCATTTCTGTAGTGTCTAAGCTTAACTTAAGTCAAATTTGAGTAAAGATCATACAGTTCATGTAGTTATTATAGGGTTATTTTGTCTGAAAAATAATCAGTTGATAGGCTGTTTTTTAACCAAAATGAGATCTCCATCATTTTATTAAAGCCTATCGAGGTGACAAAAGTGAAATAAAATTATTATCTGTAAATAAGTAAAAAGTGATATTTAGCTTAAATTTTAAGTACGGTAATGTCAGGGCAAAGATTTATTGGGCGATTAATATGGATATCATAAATAGGTCTTTTAAGGTTTTAAAATTTGTTGCAGTAAATCTTGTTGTTTCGCATCGTCCGCTAGCTGTTGAAAATCTGACACCGTCCAATAAGAAGTTGGTTTGGGGAGCAGTTTCATATCATCAGTAGGGAGCAAACGCAGTTGTGCGAGCAATGACAAATCATATTTGAGATAGCGATCAGGCAACGTTAAAAATAAGCCTTCAGACGGCATAATTTGTGGAGGCATCAGAGGGTAACGTTGGTCACTTGTTTGGTAATCTCTTGTTAAAACAAGAAATTTCTCCGGAACTCTACGGTAACTGTTCCACCATAAACCATCAACGCTATCAAATATTTTTCGCGTGGTTTTTCTATCTTTGCTACCGAGCTGGTGAAGTGCCAGTGGAAGAATATTTTCCATTGATTGAGAATAAGTGGCTAAAGAGTCTGCTCGGCCTTGTAGTATCAAAGTTAAGGCAAGACGGGAACCAAGTAAATTTGAGTACAGGTCTTCAGGGGAAAATGCGGAAATCCCTTCGGAAAATCCTGGTACAGATTGATAACCATACCACTGGGCAATTTCATGCCATACCGCGAGCTGGAAAGCCAATTTTGCGGCTAAGTAGGCGCTTAGGGTATAACGTTGTTTGGCAGATTGTGGTGGTTCAAATGCATTGAAATGAATTTGTCTATCCGCTAACTCTTCACTAAGTGACAGCGACCATTGTTGACCAAGGCGTGGGTAAATTTGGCTAAATAAGTAAAAAGTATAATCTGCAGTATCTCTGACATGGGAAATATCAATAAACCCGCTTTTATCTGTATAGAGTAAGCCTATTTTTTCATTACTGAGCCCCATTAATGCCGCAGAGGCACCTAAAAAGCTGTCATTATAATGATGTTCACCGAGGCTATCTGCTTCAACGATATTATCGATAGTGTAAAATGGGACGGGTAATCCCCACAGTTCAGCTTGCAAGTTGTAGCCAAAAGCGCAGCAAGCGCGCAAACCTTGTGGAGGAGCTAAGGAAGCAACCACAGGCCAAGCTTGTGAGGCCGCTTCAAAAGTATAGGGGGTAATTACAGGCTCAATGGCAGGCAATTCCAGTTTGTCATGACTTTGGCAGGCGGCTAATAAAAGCGCAATCCCCATTGCCAGAACCCATTTGAACATTAAAATGCCTCCCCAACCTGAAAATACACCCCGGTACTGTTGCGGCCGACACCTAAATCCAAGCGAACATTCATTCTTGGTTTAAATTCAAAACGGTAGCCAACACCTACGGTGGGCAACCAATGCCCTTGACCTAATTCGGACGCAGTATCGCTCATGGTTCCTGTGCCTAACCAACCAACAACGCCATGGCGCCAATCGAGTTTATGGCGGAGTTCTATTTGGCTGGTGAATATATTGTTATCACGATAACGGCCTTCGTAATACCCGCGCATACGGTTGCCATTACCGAGTAATGATAGCTGGTTCCACGGTACATTTCCGCTTGAAAACCTTGCATAATTGTCGAATGCAATAACAGTCTCTTCGGCTAAGGCATGGTAATAGGCATATTGTAATTGGGTGGTTTGGAAGCGTGTATCGCTACCGAGGCTAGGTGCAAAATAAGTATAAACGGCCTCAAAAGTTTGCCCATGATGGGCATTGGGTAGAAAATCTCGTGTGTCATAACTGTAATATGCACTGATGCCTGAATTTAACACCGAACGGCCCCCAATTGACTTGGAGAAATACTGTTTCGCACCATCATCAGGATCGCTGGCATTGATTGATGAGAAGTTCCAACCGAGCCCTACATAAGTAGAATCAGTCAGTTGGTATAAGGCTCTTGGAGTTATTTGGAACTCTTGAGAATGGTACTTTTCTTTATTGTGATCATTTTTCCCTGCAGAATATCCCTTACCCCAATAATAAGTGGGAATATTGTTAATGATGCCGGAAACAAATAACCGCCACTGGTCGTTATCAATAAAATTATAATTGGTAAAATTTAATCCAAATGCGCCGGTCGACGACGCAAAACCGCTTAAGCCAATAGAAGATGGCTGGGTTTGTTTATCTTCTTTATCTATTCGATATAAACCAACCAGTGCGGTGCCAATACCAATGCCCATTTCGGGGGTATAAAATGGCCCTGGTAATATGCCCCAATCTACAGTTTTACTTTCATCAAAGCTAGTTTCCCCACCGAGATTGTTTAGCCAGCCATCGATTTGCTGGCGGTCAGGAAGAAAATCAGCTTTAGCAGGAAAAATAATAAAAAGGCTGAGCAAGACCAGCCTTTGAATAATTACCGAATGCCACATTAAAAACGGAATTCCCCAGAAATATAAAAACTATTCCGGTTATTAAAACCGATTTCGGTTAACACATTAAAGTTTCGAGTGAGTTCAACCCGAGCACCGACAGTATTATTCCATTTATGGGCAAGATGCTGTTTAACATCGAATTTTGCATCGTCTGGTGCTAATGCCATTAACCCACTCAATTCAGGCGGTAAATCTAGTTTACTAATATCACCTTTGAATCGTTGGGTAATATCTTGATACATGGCACCAGTCCAAATTTGTAGTTTTGTATTACCTTGACCAGGGATCAAAGGTTCAAAGATAAATTCATAACCAACTCGAGGAGTTACAACAAAAGCAGTAATGTCACCGTCTAAGATATCAAGGCTTGTTCTGGTATAGTTAAAATCTAATGTACTAAAGAATTGGTTATACCCACCAGCGAAGGTAACACCACCACCATACGTTTTTCCTTTATAATCTAATTCAAAAGGCAGATTTTTACCGATATCAATTATATTCTCTTTGCCAAAAATTTTGACTCGAGCTTTTACGCTATCAAGATTTGTGGTTGATGTACCTTTGGTTTTTCCATAAACGCCATATACGTTCATAAATGGAAAGACCCAAGTATCGAGTTTTAGCATATGTGATTCATTCTTACTGCGTGTATGTCCTGTTTTAATCATTAAATCATCATTTAAATCGAATTTAACAAAAGGAATATTTACGCCCTTTTCTGATTTAAAGGCTATTTTATCAACTTTTATATCTTGACGTAGGTTCATATATCCATAGCCGATCCCAAAAGGTTCCGGTAAATCATACCCTCGAGCGCGGGCCTCATCGCCCCAAATCGGCAGTACTCGTGACTCTGTGGTAGAAGAACGAGTAATGCCGCCTTCGCTATTATTTTGTGGTACTCCAGATTCACTTACAGAGACTGAAAATAATGGACGATCGCTATCGGCAAAGCTCACAGACATGCTCATAATAGAAGAAAGGATCAGTGCAGTACTGAATTGAATGCGTTTCATAAAATTGGCTCAATATTTGGACAATAAAGAAGTGTAATAGATAAATTGTTATTAGTCGTACAGTGATGATTAGAATTCTATCATTAGAAATTCATTTTTAGATGGTGCTTAATGCTTTTTTGTTGATAAGTTGAACTAAAGAAATGCGCGTTTATTATTCATTTAAAATGGTTATATGAAAGGGATAGGGCAGGTGCCGATATAATAAACAATACCGGCACGGAGCAGGCAAAAGGCTATTTTTTAGTTTGCTGATGAAACTTAACACGCTCATGAAAATAGGCTTTCAAATGGTCTTCCATTTGGTGAATTTTTTCTTCTAAGGCGTTGACCAACACTTCATCGCTATTCATATCGAAAACGCGTTGCATTGCGAGATCATCGACATATTCTTTTTGTGCTTTGGTTAAATCAGCCATATTTGAATTACCTTTATTGAAATAGGACTTTTGCTTCATCAATATAAAGCAAATTAAAGAAAGAGCATTATTGTGCCTCAGTCAATACCGTATGAAAAGTAGAATAACTGATTGTCGAATAATGATTATTTGTTAACTTAGTTGCAATACGAAGGATCAAATCACAATCTCAGTTTGTTAAGAATAATCACAATATTCTTAACGAATATAAGCTGATATCCTCGCCACAGTCACTTATTAATAGGTCTGAAAATGAATAATAAACAACACTACCTTGATACCGCAGCAGGTGAGGGCGAGAAAGAAGCATCAATGATGGTTGCTATTCCTGGTTCTGAGCTGACGTCTTTATTACTTGAGCAGCGTTTAGAAGAACAAACTTATTTCACCGAGGGTGAGATAGATTACATTCCAGAGGATGGCGGTTTTTTCTTTAGTTGTAAAAAAGATGAAGAAGAATTACGTTTTTATATCGCTTTAGTTGATAGCGACCCTGAGTATACCATCAACCCTTATTTTGCCACCGACCCAATCAGCCCTGAGTTGTATGCAGAAGCAAGTGCAGCCCCTCAAGCGGTAATTGTTGAGTGCTTATTTCAAGGGCAGCCATTAGCTAATTACCTTCAGCAGCTGAAAATTATTCAAATATTAGTGCCAGATTTATTACTAGGCTTGGATATTTCTGCCGCAGGGAAAGTGTTTACTCGTGAGTGGCTTAATTTCCAACTAATTGATGATTTGATGCCAAGCATTGATTCTTTGTATGTTGTTCATGCTATTTATGATCAAGAAGATAACGAAGACAAGCCGGAAGAAGAGCGTGCTCCGACTATGTATTGGTTCCACACGCACGGTTTGGCACGTTGTGGTTTGTCGGAAGCGGAAATTATTATACCGCACCCGATTGCTTCTTATTATGGTATTCCCGAACTGTTTTGGAGCTTCGTGAATAACAGCATTACTCACGGGAAAATCGTGTTTAATGAGCCCATTTTTATTGGACAAACCCAAACGGGCTATGAGTATTTAGTTGCAGTACCGTTTGAAGAAGGGCTGCTGCATGTAGGGAAATCAACCCCAATTGATGACTTAAAACCACTAGAAGAGATGAACTTCGAGTTTGGAGATGTGTCATCTGAACGTTTTATGGGGGATTGGCATGATAGAGATGAATCTCATCAACACCCATCCGCTATGCTGTTCCGTGTGACACAAGAAAACCCAGTATTAGAAAGTTTCTTTGAAGGTTTTGAAGATCAAAACGCCATGATGTTTATGCGCACCGATGAAGAAACGGCAGATATGTCGCGTAAAGCTAAATTGCGTTGGGAATATTTCACCCATATGTTAGATAACTATGGGCCAAAACAGGTCGCTCAGAAGAAAGGCTTTTTTGCCAAATTCCTTGGTAAAAACGAGGAAGCTGAAGATTCTGAATGGCGCTTTTTAGTGAAATGCGGTATTGGCTACCATGATGCGGAAGAAGATTTCGATGGTCATGAACATATGTGGTTTGAACCTGTTTCTTGGCATGGTGACCAATTTGAAGGGCGCTTAATAAACCATCCTTTTTATGTGCAAAATATGCAAGAAGGGGAAGTTTATCCATTAACACGTGATGATATTACGGACTGGACAATTTATTTCCAAGACGGCAGCTATACTCCGGATACGATATATAAACTGCTAAGTGGTACTCAAGTTCACTAACTTGTCATACTCGTCATACTCGTCATACTTCAAGCTGCATGGGTGTTGACTGCGCTCAGCCAGCCGAATCACATACTTATGTATGCTCATCGGTCTGTCTTCGTTTGTCGCCTACATGCAACTTGAATTATTTAGAGTATATACGCGTCACGATTCAAACCGCATGGGTGTTGACTGAGCTCCGCCAGCCGAATCACATACTTATTCAAGCTAGAGTACAAAGGTTTATGTTAGACTGGGCGCGCAATGCGCCCAATTTAATGATGAAAATTTAACGCCATGAATGAATCCGAGCTTTACCAATATGCCTTGTTTATGCTTTCCCGCCGTGATTATGGGAAAGCAGAGCTATTTGCTCGTATGAAACGGCGTATGTATGAAAAAAATGAAGGTATTATTGATGAGCCTTTAATTGAATTGGTGCTTGAAAGGCTAAGTGAGCAACATTTTCTTGATGACGACCGTGTCGCGGGGCTATTAATGCAAGGTTATCTCCGTAAAGGGTATGGACCATTGCGGATAAAACAAGAAATGCGGCAGAAAGGTTTTCCTGAAACGATTGTGGAAAAGCATTTTGCTACTTTAGATGTAGATTGGTTTGAAAAGGCCGCATTGGTTCGTAGTAAAAAATTCGGTGATGACCTTCCTCATGATTTCAAGGAAAAAAGCAAACAAATTAGATATTTACAGTATCGTGGCTTTTTTGGCGATATGATTTATGAGTTATTCAATGGTTAGTTTTCATATTATTAATTTATAAAATCACTTACTTTTCAACTGGTTGAAATAAAATCTGAACATAGTTTTTGACGTTGTTTATTTTAGATTAATCAGTGAATTGTGAGTTCGATCTTTCTTTTATCAATCTCATGTTAACGTTAACATATCTTTAATTATATACTGTGTTCATGTTCTGGGCTGCTCACTTCACGATAAATCAAAAAAGAGAAGAAAGCGCTAGCAATGATGTTTATTGGTTTAATTCAAATAGGTATTAATATGAAGATGTTACCGTTATCTGCGATTGCAGCGGCTTTTGTCATCCTATTCCCTTTGGTGGGGGATGCTCAAACGGATTTAAGCCGTATTGAGGCAAGGCTGGAGGCGTTAGAGAAAAGAGCTGAGTTGGCAGAACGACGTGCCGAAGCTGCTGAACAGAAAGCAGAAAAGCTCGAACGAGTGATGAATATGCATGAAACTACCAAACAACCCATATCAACCGTTGTTAAGGAGCCTATTTCCAATACAAATGTACCAAGGGAGAGTGAAGAAAAACCAACATCTGGGATCCAATACCACAATGATTACGGTGAACTTAAGCTTTATGGCGATGTTGAGTTCAATATGGATGGGGCGAGTCGTCAGGGACAAATTACATCTGTCAGAACGGCTCTTGGGAAAAACAACCAACCAAATAAGAGTGATAATTGGGATATTAATGGACGGATTTTGATTGGGGTAGATGGTAATCATTTGAAAGATAATGGAAATTATGCAGGGTTTTCTGTGCAGCCGCTTGCGGATATGACAGGAAAAATGAACCTTGATGATGCCGCTTTTTATTTCGGGCAAAAGGATCGCTGGCAAGTAAAGCTCGGCCGTTACGAAGCTTATGACATGTTCCCATTAGGACAAGATACGTTTGTACAGTATTCAGGCAATACGGCGAATGATTTG